>CAZDGY010000012.1:0-20784 GCA_964504685.1 uncultured Kofleriaceae bacterium
CGCGTTCATGACCGGTGGCGCGTTCACCGAGCGGGCGCAGCAGTTCCTCGCGCGTTCGTCCTGCCCGCTGATCGACAAGCCGTTCGACCTCGCAAAGATGAGCGAGCTGATCGGCGCCATCATCCGGCGGTAGCAGCGCGAAGCCACGCTCCCGAACCTGCGAAACCACGACGCGGCGCGCGACCGCAGTGGTGGAACACGAACAAGCGCGCCAAGCGGCGCTAGTCGCGCCAATAGATGCCGCTCGCAGCTCGAGGTCGCAGTCGCGCGCGATCGATCACGAGTTAGCGCGAACGCATGGTCAACGCGTTCGCAGCTGCATGCGCCAACTCATGCTCGTCCTCGCTGTCCTGTTCATCCGTCTCGAATCTGCACGAGCCGATCCGGAGGCGAGAGCGCTCGCATTCGCGCGCGCTCTGGAGGCTGGCGACGTCGACACCGCGCTCGCGATGACCGGAGCGGTCGTGATTCACAACACGTGCGAGGACAATCGCCGAAGCCGGACTATCCGGGGGTTCTACGGTTTCGGAGCGGATCTTCGCGAGCTGGTGACCTGCCTTGCCGCTGGGCCGGTCGGTCGGATCGACGCCGTGTCTCGCGAGACCACAGTGAGCGAGGTCACCCGCGCATTTCCGCGCCGCTATCACGCGCTCGCCGATGCGCTCGCTCTGCCTGCAACCGATCACGTGTTCATCAAGCTGCATCGCACCACATGCGCCGAGGACCGCAAGCCCGGTGATGGCTGCATGAACTGGAGCTTCTACTTCGCGGTCAACGCTGCCGGACAGATCGACTGGATCGTCGAAGGCGACGGCGCGTTCATCGACTGAGCTCGCGTCGTGGCTACAACGCCACGAGTTACTGCAGCCGTGTTTGAAGCGCGCGCAGGTCGACCCAGTTCACGTCCGACACGAGCGCGAAGCCAAACCCCGGCGTTCCCCACGTGAGCACGTGGAAGCCTTGAATCGTCCGCTCGCTCGACGGCGTGCCGCTGCTCTCGAACACGAACAGCGAGATCACGTGCAACCGACGCGCGTAAACGAACGCCGCCGACTTGTGGCCGAAAAAGATCGCGACGTCGCCTCCCTTGAGCTGGAACTCGTCGTCGCCGACGAAGCTGAGTGGCGGCGTGAAATCGAGCTTGCCTGCGAACCACGGCTTGACGTTGTGCATGTTGTTGGTCTCGACACCGAGACCGCGCGCACCGAGCACGCGCAGGTGATCGCCGACCGCTTCTGCGGCCGTATCCACAACCGGTGCCGGCGCGGGTCGCGCGTCCACAACCGGGGGCGGCGCGGGTCGCACGATCAGTAGGACGAGTGCGGCGATCGCGGCGCCGGCGAGCGCCGACAGCGACGGAACGAGCCATCGGCGGCGCTGGCCGTCGAGGTAGCGCCGTTCGAGCTTGCGCCGGAGATGCGGCGGAGCCGGCGGGCGCGCATGGTCGCGCAATGCTGCGGCGATCAGACGATCGGCTTCGTCACTCATCGGGTCTCCTTCAGCACGGCGCGGAGCCGAGCCTTCGCGCGCGACAGCCGCGACTTCACCGTGCCGGCCGGGCAGCGCAGAATGTCCGCGGTCTCCGCTTCCGAGAATCCTTCGACGTCGAGGAGCACGACGAATCGGAGCTCGATCGGCAGCGCCGCGATCGCGGCGGACACTTCGGACGCTCCGAGGTAACGCAATTGCTCGAGCTTGTCGGCCTCCCACGAATCGGGCGCGATGGTGTCGAGCCCGTCGTCTGGGATTTCGAGCACGATCTTCTTGCGGCGCGCCTGATCGATGAAGCAGTTGCGCAGGATTCGAAACAGCCACGCCCTCAAGTTCGTATCTTGCTCGAACCGACTCGCACCAGCGAGCGCGCGCTCGTAGGTGTCCTGGACCAGATCCTCGGCATCACTCGTGCTCGAGCACAGGTGGGCCGCGAGCCCGTAGAGCTCGTCGACGTGGCCGAGGGCTCGCTCCGCGAGGGACCGTTCTGCGTCCTTCACCACGGTGAGCCGCGGCCGCGACGGGTGAGCCGAGAACATGCGCATGACTCCAGTGACAACGAACAAGTCGGCAAGAGGTTCCCGGCGCTGAACATGACGCGTCGCGAAGTTACCAACATTCCCGGGAACCAACGGTAGCGACGTCCGTTGTCGAGGCATGACCAAAACCCGTCGTGAGTTCTTCCGTCTCGCTGGGAGTGCGTTGTGGATCACCGCCGGCGCCGCCGCTTGCGCGCGGGTCGGTGGCGCCGAACCGCGTCAGCCTGGCGGCAATTCGGCGGCGCCTCCACCGCCGGATCCGGACGCGCCGGGCGGCTTTCTGATGATGCAGATCTCGGACACGCATTGGGGCTACCAAGGCCCGGCGAACCCCGATCCGCGCGGCGCGATCGAGCGTGCGATCGCCGAGATCGCGGCATGGCCGCAGAGACCGGATCTCGTCGTACACACCGGCGACGTCACGCAGATGACGACCGACGTCGGCCAGCGCAAAGCCCGGCTCGCCGAGGCGAAGGAGGCGTTCGGCAAGCTCGGCGTCCAGCTCCGCGCTGTCCCGGGCGAGCACGACGCCTCGCTCGATCGCGGTGCCGCGTTTCAAGACGCGTTCGGCCCGACGCATTGGGCGTTCGAGCATCGCGGGGTGAGCTTCATCGGGCTCGACAACGCGTCCGATCCGAAGGGCGGCCTCGGCGACGAGCAGCTCGCATGGTTCGAACAGGAAGTCGGCAAGGTCCCGGCAGCGGCGAAGCTGATCGTGTTCGCGCACCGGCCGCTGTTCGCGCTCGCGCAGAGCTGGGACTGGTACACCGGCGATGGAGAGAAGGCGATCGCGGTGTTGGAGAAGCATCCGGGCGCCACCGTGTTCTACGGGCACATCCATCAGGCGAACCTCGCGAAGACCGGTTCGACGACTCACGCGTCGGTCCGCGCGCTCGTGTTCCCGCTGCCGGCTCCGCTGTCGGTTCCGGACAAGAAGCCGCTGCCGTGGGATGCGTCGGCCGCCGATCACGGCCTTGGCTATCGCGGCATCGTGCTCGAGGGCGGGGCGCCGCTGTGGGTCGATCGTGCGTTGGTCGGCTAGGTTCACCGCGCTCGTCGTCGCGGCATGCGGCGCGTCGACGCCTCGGTCGTCGCCGCAACCAGCACCGTCAACGTCGCAACCACGAGCCGCGCGCGAGCCGCCGCGAGCCTGTGTGGCGATCGAAGCGCGGTGCGACCCGGCGATCGAGGATGCGGCCGTGATGGAGCTGGTGAAAGGGCGGTGTTGGGCCTGCCACCAGACGAACGGCATCGCCGGTCATGACTTCCCCGATCTCGCCGCGGTTCGCGCCGCTCCGGTCGAGTACATGATCGGAAGCTGTCAGATGCCGCCCGATGGCGCGCCGCTGTCCGAGGTCGATCGCGAGATGCTGGTCGGCTGGGCCTCTTGTCGCCAGAAATGATCGGGAACCGTTCGCAGGCCCGTTCGTTTGCGGCGTCATGGCTAGAGCTATTCCGTTTCTGGTTCTCGCGGCATGTGGAAGCCCGGCGACCAGCGCGCTCGATGCGCCGCTCACAAGAGATGCGGCCGCCGATGCGCCGCGCGACGCGGACCGCTGTGGTGCCGAGCTGTCGTTCGTCGGCGAGCTCGTCGACTGGGATTCGACCGACCAGCAGTTCTGCGGGATCTTCGGCGCGAGCCTCGAGGTCCGCGGCGATGCGACGCGCACCGCGACCACGCCTCCGAACGGGCGCATCATGATGTGCCTGGCGGCGGCAGCGACGACGCTCATCGATGTGACGCCACCGACCGCGGCGTCACAGTGCACGACTCCGTCGAGCTCCTACGACATCCCCGGCGTCATCGTCGTCGATCAGTCGGTCGTCGCCACCGGTGCGCTCGGCAGAGCGCGGTCATTCACGATGGCTCGAGCCCCGGCATTCGCCTACGACGTGACGAAGGCGCAGGTATTCGTCCACGTCGACGGCACTCCGCGCGCGGTCTCGATCACCGGCTCGCACGATCCCGAGCAAGCGTTCGGGACCGCTGGGTGGGCGCTCGGCGCGACCGGGGTGGACGTGTACTTTACCAATGTAGATCCGACATCGGGCTCTACCGCGATCGACGTGGTGGGCGGCGCGCTCGGCACCGGCAGCGCGCCGATCACCGCCGGTACGTTCACGTACCTCACGGTGGTCGCGAATTGATCCGGCTGTTCGTCGAGCCATACGAGGACGATAGTCCGCGGTTACGAAACTGTAACGCGCCCAACGTGAAACGGTTCTCGCGGGACAAGTTGGCCCAACGACGTACCCGAGCGCTAACCGGCGCGCGCGATGGATCCGAGACGAAGCGGGTTTCAGTCGACGAGAACGCGACTTTGGGAACAGGAATTATCGTCGCTCACGAAACGGTGTATTGTTATTCGATGGGGGGTGCGGACCGGCACGGTCTGATCGGCGAGACCATCGATGGCCGCTACCTGGTCACCGGCATTATCGGCGAGGGCGGCATGGGCACCGTCTATCGGGCCCAGCACATCCGGATCGGGCGCGTGGTGGCGATCAAGGTGCTTCACCCCGAATACGCCGCCGACGCTGCCGCTCTCGAAGGCTTCTTCGGTGAAGCGCGAGCTGCGGCGACACTCGAGCATCCCAATATCGCCGCAGCTACCGACATGGGCGAGCTAGCGGACAACTCTCCGTATCTGGTGCTGGAGCTACTCGAGGGCCGGTCTCTTCACGACGAGATCGACTACGTCGGCCGGCTTTCAGTGCGGCGCTCTCTGCAGATCGCAAGACAGATTGCATCCGGCGTTGGAGCGGCGCACGACGCCGGGATCATCCATCGCGATCTCAAGTCCGATAACGTGTTCTTGACGGAACGCGATGGCACCGCCGACCACGTCAAGATCTTCGACTTTGGCGTCGCGTGGGTGCTCGGGCGGTTCGGCAATGGGCCGTCCGAGAAGATCGTCGGAACGCCGGAGTTCATGCCCCCGGAGCAGATCACGGAACCGACTTCGCTCGACGTCCGCGCCGATGTCTACGCCGTTGGCGCGATCCTTTACCATATGCTCGCCGGCAAGCCTCCTTACAGCGAAGCCGGCCTAACGGTCATGGACCTGCTCGAGAAGGTCCTCGCCGAGGATCCGGCCCCGGTTTCCGGCGTCCCGGAAGATGTCCGCGCTTTGGTCCAGGACGCGATGACACGTGACCGGACGCGGCGGATCGAATCGGCAGCCGTACTCTTGCAGCGCATCGACCAGATCGTTCCCACCGGACCATCGTCGCCATCGATCCGCGCCAACCGTGAGCGCTCGGCGGTGGCCAGCTCGCCGAAGCGAGCGACCGGGGCGAGTCGACAAGCGATTGTCGCTGCCCCGACGTTTCCCACCGGCGGCATGTCCGGACCTGCCCCGTCACCGCCCGGATCAACGCGTTGGCCATACATCGCGCTCGGGATTGGCTTACTCATCGCGGCGGGCGGGGGCGTTTACGGCTTGTCCAGCGCTATGAATTCGTCATCCGCGCGTTCGGAGTCTTCGCTCGCTGCGGCGGGTTCTCAGCAGCAGCCGGTCGCGGTCCCCGAGCCCGAAGCGACCGCGGTGAAGCCCGCAGAGGTGCCTCCGACCGACGTGCCTCCCACGAACGTGGCTCCAACGACCGTGCCCCCGACGAATGTGCCTCCGATCCGAACGACGGGACACCCTCGCGACTCCGACCTCGCGCCGGCACCACCAGCTCCTCCCGTCGTAGAGTCGCCGCCTGGGCCCCATGCGCCCTCGCGTCCGGCCGCGCACGTCACGGCGCCGGTGCTCCATGCAAGGAAGCTGGATAAGCCGGCAACACCGTCATCACCGACGAAGCCGGAGTCGGAAGTGAAGACGGCGAAGATCGAGCCACGCCCTGAGGCGAATGTGACCGAGGCGCGGCCTGCCGACGTCGCCAAGCCGCCGGAGCCGGTCTCGAAACCGCCGACTCAAGCGATCCCGAGCGCACCGCCGAACCCTGCGGCGCCGAAGCCAGGAACGATCGACCTCGCAGCCACGCGCGCCGCGATCCGCCCTCACCTCGGGGCGATTCAGCGCTGCTTCGAGCGAGCCAAGATGGACGATGCGAGCCTCGCCGGCAGCGTCACGATCCGTATCGCGATCGGTCCCGACGGTAAGGTCACGAGTGCAGACGTCAGTAAGTCGACGCTGGGTTCGCCGGCGACGGAGCATTGCATCACTCGAGAGATCTCGAGCTGGCAGCTTCCGAGTGCGGGTGGAGTCGCGTCGTCGCTCACGTATCCCTTTGTCTTCGAATAGCCAGAAAGAAATATGAAACGAGCCCCTTGGGTCGTGGCGGTGATCGTCGTTGGAACTAGCGCAGCAAGGCTCGCACTGGCGCAGCCTTCGCCGGCCGGGTCGCCTCCCGGCGATAGTCCGGCTGCCGGCTCATCAGGTCCCGAACCTGCCGCCGGATCTGGAACGAACAGCGGATCCGACTCGGGTTCGGCGAGCGGCACCGAGGCTACCCTGCCACCCGAGCACATTGGCGGAACTGCGCCGGTGACCGCACCGACGTCGCCCACCACGCCTGCAACGCGGAACGAACCACTCGTCCTCGATGCGTTGCGGCTCGGGTCGAACGACCGGATCGAGCTGTTCATGTTCGGAGACACGAGCCTGATCGCTCGAAGCCAGTTCCCGCCCGGAGTCGATCGGCCGGGAGGCGCTCCGCTCGCGTTCTCGCTCGGCGAGCTCGGTTTGCAAGTGACCGCGCACCTGGCGCCGGGGCTGGTAGGCCGCATGGAGGCGGCGATTTCCTACAACGACGGGTACGGCACCGACATCGATCTGGAGCGCGTTTACATCGAGTACCGCAAGAAAGGTTACGTCGTCGCCGCAGGCCGAACGCACACCGAGCTCGGTTACTGGAACAACGCGTTTCACCACGGCCGCTGGCTTCAGCTGACGATCAATCGTCCCCGCGTCCTGCGGTTCGAAGACAGCGGCGGCATGCTGCCGGTCCACCACATCGGCGTGACGTTCGAGCGCACGCCCGAGCGTGGCGAGTCTGGGATCGAGGCGGTGGTCGCGGTCGGCAACGGTCACGGTCCGACGCAGCTCGGGATCCAGACCAACGGTGACGACAACATCGCCAAGTCGCTTCTGCTGAGAATTGGTGGCGTCGGCTACGCGCACGACACGCTGCGCTTCGGCGTGAACGCGATGATCGACAAGATTCGCGGCGAGACGTTCATCAACGCGGCCGGCAACGAAGTGCCGGTCTACCCGTTGCTCGGGCTCGAAACCGGAGCCTCTCCGACCGCATCGATGACCGAGCTGATCACTGGCGCCTACCTCGCGTTGCGCGCGGAGGACCTAGAGGTATTCAGCGAGGTCTACAATGTCTTGCACACCGGCGGCGGGAAGTCTTGGGACACCACTGACGGCTTCGTCGTGGCCGGCCTTCGGTTTGGCAGCTGGATCCCGTATGCCCAGTTCGAGGCGCGCTACGGCGACGGTGGCACCGATCCGTTCTACAACTCGGACCCGGAGTTCGCCGCTGAGGCCGGGGCACCGACCAACTTCGTCGAGGGGATCTTGGGCCTGCACTACGATCTGAGTGCATGGAGCGCGCTCAAGCTCGAGCTCGGGGCTCGCCAGTTAGGGAGCGGCCAGACCGGGTTCATGGGGATGGGAGCCAACCAAGGCCCCGACATCCCGCTCAAGAACGGCCAAGACGACTATCGCGTCGAGATCAACTGGTCGTTCGGACGCTGATGCGGGCAATCCCCGGCTTGGTGATCACGGTGCTTGCTGGGTGCGCGTCAACCTGGACCCCGGCCCAAGGACAAGCGCCCAACGATCGCCAGGCTGACGCGCAGCACCCGTCGCTGTTCGAGCAGCCGTGGGTGTGGCTCGACGATCGTGGCGAGCGTGTCACGTTCGGCGACTGGCGCGGGACCCCGTTCATCGTCGCGGCCGTGTACACCACGTGTCAGGAGACCTGCCCGCGGACCCTCGCAAAGATGCGCGGCGTCTACGACCAGTACGTGCGCGAAAACCGTCCGGCGGCGTTCATCGTCGTCACGATCGATCCGGACACTGACACCCCGGAGCGGCTCCGCGATCTCCGCAAATTGCGGAATCTTCCAAACGCCTGGCATCTCGTGACCGGCGGGACGGCCGAGACCCAAGCGCTCGCCGACCTGTTGGGCGTCCACATCATGCGGATGGATACCGGTGTCGACGACGGTCACATGGTTCACGACTCGAAGATCGTATTGTTCGACAGACAGGGTCGCAGCGTGTCCGAGCTCGACGTGCTGTGACCGCATCCAGTCGCGCCAAGCCCCGCCAACGCCGCGTGCCGGTCCGCTCGACCAGCTAATCAGATCAAGTCGTCTCCGCCCCGTCGTTTGCGTCGGCCGGAGACAGCAGCAGCGCCTGGGCCGCTGCGATCGCCTCGCCCGACCCCGTCACCGCGAGCACGTCCCCGACCCGCAACGGCTCGGTCGGCGATGGATTCGCCAGGCCGCCACCGTCGCGCATGATCGCGAGCACCGACGCGCCGGTCTTCACGCGAAGATCCAGCCCAGCGAGCGTCATGCCGATCGCTGGCGCATCGGCCACGAGAACGATCGGTGTGAGGCCTCCAAACCCGGGGAGTAGGGCCTCGATCTCGCCGAGCTCCGGCCGCTCCTTTTCGGCGCTCTGGCGCGCGAGCACTTCGACGATCAGCGCGCTTCCCGCGCGGACGTGGCGATCGAAATCGGTGATCGACCGCCGGGTCGCGAGCGCGACGAGAGCGATCGCGCCGACCACGATGATGCCGCCACCGGGGAAGAGTGGCTGGACGACCGCAGCGAGCGGGAGTCCGAGCGCGATCAGGATCACGAGCTCGAGCGTCAAGATCAGCGCTCGCCGTGGGGCGCGGCCGAGGTCGAGCTCTGCCGTTGAATGGGGAATGATCACGGCAGCGACAAGCCACGCCATGCGCACTGCTCCGCGTGCGATGCCGACGGCGAACAGCGCCGCGATCGCGACTGCCGCGCAGATCACGATCGCGAGGGCGACCCGGGGATCGAGGCCGAGCTCGGCGACGAGCGAATCGACGAGCCGGGGATACAACGCGACCGCGCCGATCGCGACCGCGGCCACGGCGAGCGTGTCGACGATCAGCATGATCAACGGCCGACGGATGCGCAACCAGATCGAGTCCGCCGACGGCGCCTTGCGGAGCCGCGACATCCACGACTCGTAGAACGAGACGAACGTCTGGATCGGCTTGGGCAGGTGTGAACCCACCCAGCTCGCGAACCGATCGGATGCGCGGATCTGCCACGAGCCGGTGATCGCGGTGATTGCCGATGCGCCCACGACGACCGGCAGCAAAAATCCACGAACGACCCCGTGCGCGATCCCGACGCCGACCACGATGAAAGCAAACTCGCCGATCTGCGATAGGCTCAGTCCCGCCTGCATGGCGCGGCGAAAGCCGTTCCCGGTAAAGAACGCCGCGATCGAGACACCCACCGTCTTGCCGGTGACAAGCAACCCCGCGACGAACAGCGCCAGCGGCCAGTGCGCTGCGACCTCCGCGGGCGCGACCGTGAGGCCGATCGAGATGAAGAAGACCGCCGCGAAGATGTCGCGGAACGGCCGGATCAACGCGTCGACCTCCTTCCCCTTTCCGGACTCGGCGATCAGCATCCCTCCGACGAACGCACCGAGCGCGAGCGAGTAGCCGGCGTGCACGCCGACCCATGTCGTACCGAAGCAGACCGCGAGGCTCGTCACCATGAGCGGTTCGGCGCGCCTGAACCGCGCGACGATCCGGATCAGACGCGGCACGACGAGCAAGCCGGCGACCACCATCGCGAGCAGCAGTCCGCCGAGCTTACCGAGCGTAGCGGTCAGCTCGCCGGCGGAGACCTGTGCGCCGCTCGCGACGCCGGTCATGACCGCGAGCAGGAGGATCGAGAGCAGGTCCTCGACGACCATCATCGCCAAGATGAGCTCGACCGCCGGACCCGAGACCACGTGCTCCTCGAGGCCTTTGACGACGAGCATCGTGCTCGCGATCGCGACGCCCACCGCGACGAACATCGCCTCCGTGCCGGTCAGTCCGAGCGCATGACCGCCTAGGTACATCACGAGGATCACGAGGCTGAGCTCCACGACCACGGTGAGCAGCGTCGGCAGCCCGACTCGTGCGATCGTCCGGACGCTGAACTCGAGACCGATCGTGAAGAACAGCAGGATCACGCCGAGGTCGGAAAGCGTTCCGGCGAGGCTGACGTCTGCGACCGCGCCCATCACGTGCGGCCCGATCACGAGGCCGGCGACGATGTAGCCGAGCACGAGCGGCAGTCGCAGCGATTGGAACACGAGCGTGGCGGCGGCGCCGCCGACGAGCACGATGACCAGCTCGGTGAAGACCTGTGATAGCTCGGGTGACATGAATGCGGCGCTGGCGGCCCGACCAGCGCAGTCCTGCAGCACCGACGCTGCACCCGATCAGAGGATCGCCAACCGTGCTCGTTGAAGCAATCACGGTGCGCTGGAAATGGCGGTCGTCGAGGCTACCCGGCTTGCAAGGGCCTCGCTTTCGCGCCGGCCCGATGCCGGCGATGATGCGGGCCATGAATGCCGAACACGTCATCCTCGTCACCGGGGCGTCCTCGGGTATCGGCCGCGCCTGCGCCGAGCTTCTCGCCGCGCGCGGCCACCGCGTCTACGGGACGTCGCGGCGTGGCGGTGACGACCGCGCCGGCGTCAAGATGCTCGCGATGGACGTCGATGACGATGCATCGGTCATGCGCGGCGTCGAAAAGATCATCGCTGACGAGGGCCGGATCGACGTCGTCGTCAACAACGCGGGCTTCGCGATCGCGGGTGCGGTCGAGGACACGTCGATCGAGGAGGCCCGCGCGCAGTTCGAGACCAACGTGTTCGGCGTCCTCCGCGTTTGCCGCGCGGCGCTGCCTCACATGCGCACTCAGAAAGCCGGCTTGATCGTCAACGTCAGCTCGCTCGGCGGGATCTTCGGCATGCCGTTCAGCGGGCTGTACAGCGCGAGCAAGTTCGCGGTCGAGGGCCTGTCCGAGGCGCTCGCGCTCGAGACCCGGCGGTTCGGCGTACGCGTCGTCCTCGTCGAGCCCGGCGACATGCGCACCGGCTTACCCGAGGCTCGCCGTGACGTCGCGGCCGCGAACGGCTCTGCCTACGAGCCCGCGTTTCGCAACGTGATGAAGCTGTCCAAGCGCGACGAGGACAAGGCACCCGAACCGGTCGCTGTCGCGCGGCTGGTCGGCCGGATCGTCGCGTCGAAGCGGCCGAAGCTCCGCTACAGCGTGGGCATGTTCTCGCAGCGGATCGTCGTGTGGCTGAAACGCTTGCTGCCGATTCGCGCGTTCCACTGGATCTTGCTCAAGGCGTTCGAGCTGGGTTGACCGGGCGATGCGCGCCATACTTGGCGTGCAGTGATGGACGTCGAGCGTTACGTAGTCGCGATCCGGACTCTCGGGACTCCGATCGAGGCCGAGGCCAAGGCGCTCGCGGCCGACCTCGGGACGACGGCGTACGAAGAGCGCCTCACGCTGGTCGCAGGGCTTCCGGCGATCGTGCTGGCGACCACTGACGTCGCCGCGGCGCAGGCGCTCGTCGCCAAGCTACGGACTCGCGGGCATCGCGCGTTGCTGTGTCGGGTGGCCGACGTCGTTCGCGCGACCGAGATGATTCAGATGCGGCACTTCGAGCTCGCCCCCGAGGGACTCGAGTCCGGCGCAGAACGGCTGCGGTGGGCTGAGCTGTCGACGCTTGTCCGCGCGCGCCACAAGCGTGTGCGTTCCACCACCGAGATCGTGAAGCAGAAGAAGTTCGACGCCACGCGCGCGATCCTGACCGGCGGCCTCATCATGCGTAAGACCGAGAAGCGCGAGGTCTCGTCCACGACCGAGGAGGTCGAGCAGGTGCTCTACCTGTTCGCCGGTGGTCGCACACCGTGGATCCTGTGCGAGCAGACGACCAACTACAGCGCGCTCGGTGCCGCGCTCACGCCGATCGCGAGCCGCAACTTCGCGGTCGTCGTCGACAAGCTCCGCGAGCGCGCACCGCACGCGGTGTTCGATGACAGCCTGATCCGGCGGCCAGCGATCGAGGACGTCGATCTGTACGCCCACTTGGTGGCGAGCCGATGATCCGTACAGCGTGAAACACCGGTCGACGGAGGCTCGCTCACCGGCTCTGTACGACGTCGATTCGATCGGCGCGCCACAGCGAGTCGTTCTTGCCCGCGGTGTCTTCGGCGACCGGTCCCGACAGCTCGAGCCGGTAGCGAGCATGCACTCGGAGCGTCGGTGCGTTGCCGGCGGTCGATGAGTACATCGGGCGCGGCATCTCTGCGCACGGAACGAGGACGCGTAACGTGGCGCTGTCGGCGGTGATGTCGGTGAACACCATCGTCGTCTCGAACAGGAGGTCGCCGCAGTCGGGCATCGCCGTGCCGCGCGAGAGCAGATCCGCGGTCACGACACGACGATCTGAAACCAGCGACGGTGCGCTGGCGGGCGGTGGAACGGCGAAGCGCTGGGTCAGCTCGACGTCTGGGACCGCGCAGAAGATGTACGGCTCGGGCGCAGGCTCAGGGCGCTGGACGAGTTGCAACGCGAGCGCGCCGGCGAATCCAGCGGCGGCGACAAGGGACCAGCGACCCAGCTGCAGCGGTTCGACGAGCATGAGGTTACAAACGCTCGATCCGTCCGAGAGATCTGACGATTACGGTATTACGAGCGATCCGGTGCGCATGCCACGCGCTACAAAGTCTTGAGGTACTCGAGCACCGCGCGACGCTGATCGTCGTCGAGCTCATCGCCGTAGAGATGCCCGGTGTTGGCCTGACCCGGGTCCGAGGTGTCGTAGGTGTCGCCGCTCGTATCGAGCCGCCAGCCGATCGTGTCGGGATCGTAGTCTTCGTCCTCGAACGCCATCGGCCACTTCGCGGGACGCTTCGCCGAATCGATCACACCTTCGAGGGTGGGTACCGAGCCGTTGTGAAAGAACGGAGCGGTCGCCCAGATGCCGTCAAGCGGCGGTGCGTAGTAGCCCTCCACCGGTTCGTAGCGGCTGGTCTCGCCGTAGAACGACGAGTTGAACCAATCGACCGCATCGCGGTTGGCCCAGAAGTCGGTCGCGAGGCTCGGATCCGTGCCGACCTCCGTCGCCGGCACGATCAGATTCGGATACGTCGGGTTCGCACCGTACGTGCCGTGGCATGGCGAGCACGTGTCTTCGAAAATGCTCTGACCTTGCGCCGCGAGCGCGTCATCGATCGCGAATGGCCACTTCGGCGGATCGATCGAGCGAAGGTACGCGGAGATGTCGACGAACATCGCGTCGATCTGATTCGCCTCATCGACATCATGCACCGACAGGACCGACATGTTCATCATGTGGCGGACGTGGTCGCCTCGACCGGCACCGTCGTAGTAGAGCGCGTTCTTCTTGGCGGTACGCCACCACGGCGGGATGTCGACCCAACCGTGCAGGTTGGTGCCCGCATCGAAGCTCGGCCAATCGCTCCACGCGAGCGTCTTAGGATCGTGGCGCGCGGCGAGGGCGCCGAAGCTCATCAACGCGCCCGCTTGTTGCGAGCCGACGAGATGGTCGCCGAACTCCGAAAACTCTTTCACCTCGTCGGCGCTGCGGAGGCCGGCGTCGATCGTGATCGGATCGTCGGCGATCCCCGAGGGCAAGTTCACGCGGTGATACGGCGTGCCGAGCCCGACGAAGACCTGACCGTTCAATCGCTTCGCATGACACGACAAGCAATTCGGCGAGGCGATCTTCATGCCATAGGGATCCGTTGTGACGTTGAACGTGTACCCGACGTTCGCGTTATCGCCGATCCGACCGGGAAGTGCGTCGGCAGGATCGAGCTCGGACATCGCCGCCGAGAAGCCCGACCACGGAATCCCCATGCTGATGTAACCGCCGTTGACGAGCGCCGCGTAGCCACGCGCTGGATCACCGTCGCGTTGCGGCTCGGCTTCGACCGTGGTGATGTCATCGATCGGCACGGCGCTCGGCCCGTGATTCGCGCACGCAGCGAATAGCACGACCGCGCGCTTCATCGCTCGCCTCGCTGCCGGCCGAACGACACGCCGAAATTGAGCTGCGCGATGAACCGATCGGACAGCGGCATCGCATCGCCCGCGTACGAGCTCGGCGTGCCGAGGTTCGCGGCTGCACCGCTCGATTCGACGATCGGTAGTGCGACCGCGAGCTCGAGCCCGACCGCGAAGCGCTTGCCGATCCGCGCGCTGTAGCCGACGCTGAGTCCGAGCTCGAGCTCGCCATCGCGTTCGGGCGACAGCATCAAGCGATTGCCCAGCCGGACGCCACCGACGAGCTCGTTGCCGTGGTGGTGCTTGATCCCTGCGAGCACCGTCGCGCTGCTATTGACGATGCCGATCGTTCCGCTCGTACCTGGAAACAACCCGCCGCCGATCGAAGGCAACACCGAGAGCGCGACCGTCGCGTCGGGCGCGGTGAGCAGAAATTTCGCTTGGCCTTCGAACCCCGAGTAACCGACGCGAACCCCGACATCTATCGCGTCGGTGAGCCCATAGCGAACCGCCGTGTCGTAGCGCGGATAATACGAGAGATACGGCGAGGCCACGTGCTGCACCGCCGTCTCGACGGCCATCGCGTAGTGCCCTTGACCGAGCGTATCGGCAGGTTGCACCTGACTGATCGAGACGCAGCCGCTCGCCATGCCGACCGCGATCACACGCCACTTCACTCGATTGAACTACGCCGTCGGGGCGCGCCGCACACCTCATAGAATGAGACATCTGTGACGAGTCCTACTAGTCGGCGGAGAAGTCGAGCGCGACGGTCGCAGCCCACGCGTAGGGGACCGTGGCATTCGCGTGCACGGCGATGGCAGTCGAGCCCGGCTGGAACGCGGTGAGCGTCTGCGGCCCCGACTTGATACCGGCCAGCGTGAACGCGCCGAGCGCGTCGGTGGTTGCGGTGACCGAGCTGCCATCGACCGTAACGACGACGCCACCGAGCACAGCCAACCCCGTGACGGTGCCGGTCACCTCGCCGAGCGGGGTCAACGCGACGGGCGGCGCGTCGAGATCGCCCTCGCCATCGACGGTGAACGTCACCGAGCCCTCGAGTGTCGACGGCGCGGTCGCGCTGTAGTCGATGGTTCCCTGCCCCCTCCGTTCGAGCGCGTAGCTGCCATCGACAGCGACCGGCGGACCATTGATGCCGGTGCAGTAGCAAGGGGCATCGCCCGCGCAGAAGCCGCACACCACGATCACCGAGTTGTCGAACTGTGCCGACGCGCCGTTGGCTTGCTCGGCGACCGGTTGTTCGATCAGGACCGCCGTGCCGTGGATCGTCTGCTCACCGACATCGGGGACGCAGCCGGATACGCACGCGGCAACCAGTCCGATGACAACTCGCATATTGATGGACGTTTGCAAGCGATGAGCCGCGGCGTACCGCGCACGCTCGCGGCAAGGAGCGCCTGGAGCCTGGCAATCGCGAACCGTCGCGACGCAAACGCGCAACGCTGTGACGCCGCGGCGTCGGTGATCGCACAACGGCGCGCGCGGATTAAGACTCGATGGCGACGCGCCGCGGCTTGGTCAGTCGGACCGATCCGCGAGGTAGGCGCGCGCCCGCGCGCGGTTTAGCTCGACTTCGTGGATCGAAGTAGCGTCTCGACGAAACACGTCCTCGTCCAGGTCGTCGAGCGCCCTCATTACTTGGTACAGCGCGTTGTCGTCCGCATCGAGGAAGCGGGACAGCAACTCGATCATCGCTGACTTGACGCGCGGGTCATCGGACGTTCCGAGCGCCCAGACGAGCGAGGACGAGATCCCTCCCGAGAGCGGCCTGCAGATCCGATCGATGAGCGCCGTGGTGAGCTCCGCGACATCTTCGTTTGAAATCGGAGCCCGCAGATCGTCTTCTGCGAAGCCGAACGTATCGGGCAGGGACGTCGGCGACCGAGGGTTTCCGCGGCGTGCCTCGAACAGCAAAGCGGCGAGCTGAGCGGCGTCGCGAAGCGTCGACTCGCTGGACGACGATCGTAGCGTTCGAGCAAGCGAAACCACGATGGGAGACAGCATCGTCTGGTCGATCGATTCTGAGGTGCAACCTGCAGTGCAACAGGGTGCACCTGTAACGTAGCCGATTCAGATGCGCTAAGTCGGCGAGTCACGGCGCGCCGGTGGTGGCACGACAGCTGCTTTTCGACAGCGGCGATGAAGCGCCTGCCTATCTTCACGGTCCTCGCAGTTGCCGTCGCGGGCGGCGGGTGCGGTCCGTCGAGCCCATCCAACGAGCACGCCACGGGTTACAAATATGTTCCAGCGCATCACGCCGCGTTCTCGATCCTCGGGCCCGATGGATCGACGGGAACGATCCTGAGCCTCGCGGATGGGCCCACGACGCCGTCGAGCGTCGACAACTCGCAGTGGAATCCGCCGGTCGGCGATCAAGGCGAGATCGGCTCGTGTGCCGCGTGGAGCAGCGCATACAGCGTCGGCGGCTATCTCTCCAACCGGGACGGCGCCGGTGCGCAGCTGTTCGCGCCCATGTACATCTACACGCAAGCGTCCGCGAACTGCCTCGATTGCGGCATGGAGATTGGCGAGGCCTTCGGGTTCATGGAGAACGGGCTCGCGACCGCGGCTGCTTACGACGCGGTGGTGCCGGCCTTCACGAGCTACGGAGCATCGATCCCTACGATCGGGACGGACGCCGCTGCAAACGATCTCTCCGGCCACGACGCGAGCGTCGCGACGCCGGCGCAAGCCCTCGCAACGTATCAGCCGATCTTCGACGCTCCGCCGAGCGCGACGCCGTGCGCGGGTGCGGCGGGTGCGAGCTCCGCGATCCAGGTCGCGATCTCACAAGCATATCCAGTCGTGATCGCGCTGCCCGTGTTCACCGAGTTCGACCAGTACGACGGCGTTCATCCGGTCCAGCCGCCGCTTGCCGGCGAACAGTCGCGCGGCGGACACGCGATCATGTGCTCGAAGTTCGATGCCGACGGACTCTGGTGTCAGAACCAGTGGGGCGCGACGTGGGGCGCCGCCGGAACGGTGCAGCTGTCGTGGGCGTTCGTAGATCAGTGCATCTACGAGGCAGACATCGGAACGGCGTTGGGCGCGGCGGGACGAACCACGCCGCTACCAGCGATCAACGCGCCGGCGACCGGGTCGACGCTGAGCGCCACCGCGACGTTCGACGTCACGATCGCGGCGCCGGTTCCGTACGCGTGGATCGAGCAAGTCAACGGTGGTCTGCTCGGGACGCTCACCCAAACCGGATCGACGACCGACTACACGCTCCAGCTCGACACGACGCAGCTGCCGACCGGCAGCTGGATCGCGATCGTCGCGAGGACCCAAGACGCCGACGGCAACGTCGCGCAGAGCCCGCCGATCGAGATCCGAGTCGACAATCTCGCGCTGGTCCCCGTGATCCAGACGCCGGCCGCGGGCGCGCTGGTCACCGAGACCACCTCCGTCACAGGTATGATCGACGTGCCACCGGAGCTCGAGCACGGACCGCTCGAGACCGGCTCGCCGTGCACGAGCGTGTCGATCGCTCTCGACGGCGTCGCGGCCGGCAATGCGACTCTCTACGCCGGTGGTGAGGATCCGGCGACGCAGGCTTACCAGCCGCAGCGGTTCGCGTACGCGTTCAATCCCGCCTTGTCCGGCAACGGCGAGCACGCGCTCACCGCGGTGTGCGTCGACTCCGTTGGACAACCGCATGCAAGTGCGCAGCTCCCGATCACGATCGGCCCGGGCATCGCGGTCCAGATCACGTCTCCCGCGGGCGGATCTACGCTGACCGGCACCGTGCCGGTCGGCCTGACCATCAAGAACCTCCCGTCAGCCGGAGGCACTGTCTCGTTCTATCTCGATGCGAGCTCGACGGTGCTCGCGTCGATCCCGGTCACCACGATCGGAACGTTCTCCACCAGCTTCAACTGGGATACGACCCAAACGCCCAACAACCCGCACACGCTGACGGCGCGCTACACCGACTCTACCGGCGCGACGTACGCGAGCGCGGTGGCGGTCACGGTCGCAAACTACGAAGCGACGATTACCGCGCCGGCAGCAGGTGCGGTGGTCTACGGCGAGGCCGCAGTGATCACCGCGGCGACGACTACGAGCTGCGAGAGCCTGTGGATCTACGTCGATGGAGCGCCGATCAGCGCCGATCTCGGCTGCTCGGGCGCGACCGTGAGCGCACCGTGGAACACGACCTACTATGCCGACGGCCCGCACGTCATCACGGCGAACTACGAAGACGCGTTTGGCTTCGGCGACAGCCTGCCGGTCACGGTGACGGTCCTTAACAACCGCACGAGCGCCGCGCAGATCCAGCTCACCACACCGACGACCGGCGCGACCGTTGCCGGTCAGGTTCCGGTCTCGGTGACCGTGGCACCGGGCACGACGATGGTCGGGTTCTTCGTCGATTCTTATTCGTACGGTTCGTGGCTGCCGGTCACGAGCGGGCAGATGGAGTGGCTCGATGTGCTACCCGGCACGACCACGATGCAGGTCACGTGGGATTCTACGAAGACGACCAACGGCAGCCACACGGTGCTCGCGGAGAGCTTCGATGCGATGGGCAACGACTGGGTGAGCCCGGCGGTTTCGGTGTCCGTCGCAAACAACTACGGACCGCAGGTGTCGTTCGCGACGCTCACGAGCACGACGATTTCGGGGTACGCCGATCTCGAGGTGCTGGTCTCGCCGGGGCGTCAACCGCTCGCCCGGTGCGAAGTGATCGGCAACGGCGTCACGATCGAGAATCTGTCCGGCACGTTCCCGTACGGCTACTTCTGGGCCTACTTCGATACACATCAGTTCGTGGACGGACCGCTCCGGCTCGACGTCGAGTGTTTCGACACCGACTTCGACAACAATGAAGCGACGGTGAATCTGACGGTCCAGAACTACTGACGCGACACGCGGCTGACGCGTGACCTCGTGGATCGGCCGTCACCCGAGCAGATCATTCTGCGAGCTCGAGCCCTGGTCCGCTCATGTACAATGAGGGTGCACGGCGTCATGAAAGCAGGCAGGCCGCGTCGCACCATCCTGAGAGGCACGGAAGCCGACACGCTTGAGCTGGATGGAACTTTGCCTGCGAGCGCGCGCTCGCATGTGCCGGCGCCGCTGGAGATCCCGGAAGGACCGGTTCGCGTCAACGTCCTCTTCTTCGCGATGCGCGGCCTAGCGTTGCGTGGCGTGCCGTGGCCGACGTTCGACTATCAAGAGGCCCTGTGGCGGATCGCGGTGCAGCTCGATGGCGTACCGGCGTGGTTTGCTATCGCCTGCGATCTCGACCACGCGTCGATTCGCGCGCTCGGTCGTCGCATCGTTCGCTATCCGACGCGCGTTGCGCGGTTCGAACGACGTTGGTCGGTCGAGGCATCCGGTGGGACGCTGTCGACTCGCGTGATCGAAGAAGCCCAGTCGCCCGAGCCGGTCCCCGCGCAGCGGACGTTCGTTCGCGACGGCACGTGCGTGTACGAGATCCCGTGGGAGGAGATCGCCGCACCGGAGCGTCATGCGGCTAGCGTCGAAGTGTTGTGCGACTCGCTTTCGGAGCGGACGTTCGGCGAGCGCGTGACGTGGGCTTCGTCGGGGCTCGTACACCGCGGGCGAATCCACATGTGCGGTGTCGCGCGCCGCGTGTGACCTCAACCGATTGGCATCTCGCGCGGCGCGCTGGTCGAGGCCGCCAACGCCGCCATCGCAGCCGGCCGCGCGGATTCGCTGAGTGCGTGGATCAATCTTGCCGTTGCGGAACACGTGGTCAAAGAGCGCCCTCTCGCCGTCCTTTCAGATCTGCTTGCCGGTCGCGAGGATCGGCGTAAGGCGACCGTGATCCGAGGCGCTGCGAAGAGCCCCGCAAGCAAGCGGCGTTCGAAGGTTACATGAGGCTCGTCTTCGACGCCGGTGCGTTGATCGCGCTCGTACGGAATGATCGCGCCATGTGGCAACGTCTAAGCTCGCTCTGCAGGCGCGACAGGCGCTCCTTGCAAGAGCCCTCGACGTCCTCGATATCCGGCGGCTGGATGCGGCTCTCGGTCGCGCAGCTGGCGAGCTGTTGGCGCGTGCCAGACAAGATGACGTCCTTGACGCCGCGCTGGTCTTGTTGGCGAGCGATGGGAATCGAATCATCACATCTGATCCAGAGGATCTAGCCCCACTTGCTCGCGCTGCGGACCTCGATGTGGAGCTCGCTCGACCATGATCCCTCGGGGCCGCGGTGATCGGAGCAAGCCGCGGTTCGTTTGGCGTGGTCGACCGTGCGGAACGAATCCCGGGCGTAACACCATTCGATCACCGCGCCGAAAATCGAAAAAGCCTCGCTGGGTAGCGAGGCTTCTTCTTTCCGTGGAGCCAAGGGGGATCGAACCCCTGACCTCTAGAGTGCGATTGTGGGCGCACTGAGGAATCCCGCGGAGTTGAGGGGCAGTAGCGTTCCGCAGCGCAGATTCTCCGACGAGGAATCTGCGGAACGGTCACCCGGCGAGACCATCGTAGCGACATGCTAGCTTGAGCCGTGGATCGACCGTCACCCGAGCAGATCGCGCGCTATCGCGCGATGACCCCGGCTGAGCGGTTGCGACAGGGCGATCGGCTCTACTGGTCGGCTCGGCGCTTGCGCGAAGCGCACGAGCGAGCGTTGCATCCGGACTGGACCGACGAAGCGATCACCGATCGCGTGCGAAAGATCTTCCTGCGTGCGGGAACCTA
>CAZDGY010000012.1:20794-23196 GCA_964504685.1 uncultured Kofleriaceae bacterium
TCATCCTCCGGCTCGAACGCCTCGGTTTTCCGTATTTCGTCACGGGGAGCACCGCCGGCATCATCTACGGTGAGCCACGGTTGACTCACGACGTCGATATTGTCGTGGCCTTGACGGCGCCCGACGTCCACGCGTTCGTCGAAGCGTTTCCGATCGATGAGTTCTATTGCCCGCCGGAGGACGTGCTCGCGATCGAAGTGCGGCGTGGCCAGCGCGGTCACTGCAACTTGATCCACCACGAGACCGGTTTCAAGGCGGACATCTACATCGCGTTCGACGAGTTGCACCGCTGGGCGCTCGCGCGCCGACGTACGGTCGTACTCGATGGCCTCAACGTCTCTGTCGCCCCGCTCGAGTACGTGATCGTTCGGAAGCTCGAGTACTTCCGCGAAGGCAAGTCCGAGAAGCACCTGCGAGACATTCGAGGCATGCTCGACGTGTCGCCCGAGCTGATCGATCGACCGACGCTCGATGAGTGGATCGTTCGGCTCGGTCTAGAAACCGAGTGGGCTCGCGTGCTCGTCTAGTCGTGAAAGCGATGGACATACTCGAAGGGCGGCTCGGCATCCTTGGCGATGTCCATTGCGAGGACGTTGCCCTTAACGCTGCACGTATTCTCTTCGCGGAGCGTGGTGTTAGCCGCGTGCTCGCGGTCGGCGACCTCGTGGACGGTCCCGGCGATCCTCACCGCACGCTCGAGCTCCTGGCCGATGTCGACGCCGTCGCAGGAAACCACGACCGTTGGTATCGGCAAGGTATGCTGCGCACGCTTCCCGACGCTTTGCCGGTAGGAACTCTTTGCGCCACGTCGGCGTTCGTTACTTCGTCACGGGAGGCACTGCGGGGATCGGGATCGCTCGAGTCGGCCTCGGTGCCGAGTCGGCGCAAGTGCTGTCCTGAGTCGCTCACGCGAATGTCGGGCATTGCGTCGCGAATGCGCGCAGGCTACCAACGGCGGCGATGGCAGCATGCAGCTTCTGCGAACAGCGCAAAGGCAAGCGCAACTGTCCCGCGCTCGGCGGCCCGATCTGTTCGATCTGTTGCGGCCAGCACCGGCTCACGCGAATCGCGTGTCCCTCCGACTGTGTTCATCTCGGCGGTTTGGCGATCGTGAGAGGCGATTCGGTCACGTTCACCAAGGATGACTACAACGCCGCGGTGGCGCAGCTGATGAACTACAGCCGCGTCGACGCCGATCCCGCGTTTGGTGAGATCTTTGGCGGTGAAGCTAACGAGTGGGAGCAGCCCATCGTTATAGCGTTCCTGATCTATGGTGACCGGGATACCCACGGTCACCGGCTGGTGGACCGGTTCATGGCCGCGCGCGGCCGCAGCCTCCCGCGCGGTGTGGTCGCTGCGCTGCGCGCTCTGCAAGATGCCCGAGCATCGCTGTTCGAGGTTGAAGACGTGAAGCGTGGAGTCGGCCTCGATCTGCGTGACCTTGTGAGCGGCGAGCAGTGCAACGTTCACGAGGTGTCAGCGACGGCACAGCTCAAGAAGTGGGACGTGCTCTTTGGATGGGTGATGAGCGTCGACGGCCACCTCGAGTTCACGGGAGCGATGTGCCTCATACCGCGGGTCCATCTCGAGCGCGCGCAGGCCGCGCTCGTTGCAGAGCTGGCGATCGAGCGAAAGGAATTCCCCGATGTCCCTGCTGCTGATCTCATCGGGTCCGTCGCGTGGGCTCCGGTATTGGCGGTGCGCGCAGCCATCGCTGATCAACCGCCGCCGCAGATGCGCACGACGGGTGGCGATGAGCTCGTGTTCTGCAAGGCGCACTATGCGATCCGCGATCGGTCTCACCTGCTCGCGCGCTTGGGGCAACTATCGGAGCTCGAGCCCGACGAGCGCGGCTTCGTGTGGCTCGATCGCGCAGGCAAGTCGCGCCGGGCTGCGACCGCAACCGTGCTCGGTCGGATCACGATCGATGGCGACGGGCTCGTACTCGAGACCATGTCGAGCGAGCGGAATGTTCGCGGGAAGCGCATGCTCGACAAGCTCGGGACCGTCCTCGCGCACCGCATCGATTCCATCCAGGACGTCGAAGCTGCCCTCGAATCTCACCGCGAGCGCGATTCCTCGAAGGAGGACGAGGTCGACGAGCATGATCACGACGATGAGTTGGGCGAGTACTTTCGCGACTACTACGCCAAATGGCTCGACGAGCCCATCCCCGCGCTCGGCGACAAGACGCCTCGCAAAGCCGCACGCACGAAGCGCGGTCGGGTCCAGGTCGCCGCTCTACTCAAGGAGATCGAGAACGGTACGCTCGGGCAACCTGGAGGTAGCGCGGTCGACTTCGACGCGTTGCGCAGAGAGGTCGGGCTGATCGAGGAGGTGGCCGAGGTCGCGCGTTACGACGCGAACCAAGCGCCTGAGTCGCGAAGCTGGCTTGCGAGCGA
>CAZDGY010000012.1:23206-24093 GCA_964504685.1 uncultured Kofleriaceae bacterium
AAGGGAATGTATTTACGGTCGTTTGACAAAGGGGGAAACCCATCCGGGAATGCCGAATGAGCAGCTGCACACCACGATGCACGTGATCGTCGAAAACCAGCTCGCGGCCAATGATCCGCCGGAGGTCAGCGCCACGCTGAAACGACTCGTAGCCGACGGCCTCACGCGTCACGAGGCCGTTCACGCGATCGCGTCAGTGGTCGCCGAAGCGTTGTTCGGCGTGATGAAGAAACGCCAGAAGGCCGACCCGGTCGCGATCGGTCGCGCGCTCGCGCGGCTTCGCCCCGAGCCTTGGCGCTTCTGAGACCGAAAACAAGAAGGTCTCGCATCGCTACGAGGCTTCTTCTATCCGTTGCGCCTTGCGGCAATCGCGGGCCGCCGGGATCCCATCAAATCACGCAGGCGGCGCCACCGACGATGATGAACTCGATCCCGGCGTCGCACAGCTCCGCGAGCAGCGCGGGAAGGTCAGTGACCTTGGGGTGTGGCGCCATCCCGGATCCTGACGAGGGCTTGCGCCATTCGAGATGCCGATCTCAGCCGGTCCCAAGGAGATTGCGCAAGCGCAAGCGCGATGAGCGTTCGGTCGACATCGGCGATTGCGTCACGGACCTCTGGATCGATGTGCGCCATGAGTGCGGCGATCTCGGCTGGAGATACGTTCGAAGCGTCGGCTGCCACAATGAACGCTATCACGCAGGAACGACGCAGCCAGAATGAACATGGGACGGCGAGATCGCAATCGCAGCCTGGGAGCTCGCGGATGCTCACGGCGATCCGGCGGACCATCTACTCGTCGCGAAGGCGACGCTTCGGGGCTTGGTCCTCGTCACCGCTGATCAAGTCCGTCTCGACGCGACGACCTGACGGACCGATCATTCTAGAGG
>CAZDGY010000013.1:0-23118 GCA_964504685.1 uncultured Kofleriaceae bacterium
CCCGCTACCGTGGAAGCGGCGATCGGTCGCGCCGCGGCGGGCCTCGATGCCAACACCGGCAAGGCCTGTGGGCCACCGATCGATCGCAGCTATGCGATGGACCGCTGGATCAAGCCAATGGGCGCGGAGGGCAAGATCACGGCGCGGATCGACTGCACCGGCGAATGCACGATCCAGCTCGACATCGAGATGTTTGGTCGCGGCACCGAGTTCTACTCGGCGCCGTTCGATCCGAGCCAACCGTGGCGCGCCGAGCTCGAACGCCGGCTGCCGCAGGTCATCGATAACGGCGGACACGAACGCTTCGGGCACGCGAACAACCCGATCGCGATTCCAGGCGCCTCGCGCAAACCCGGCTCGAACGATTGGTACTTCGAGGGCGACGTCAGCCCGATCGCGATCGCCGATGCCGATCGCCAAGCGTGCGGTATGGCCGACCGCCTGGTCGCACTGATGCTCGTGCGCGATCCGAACGGCGCCACGCGCTGCGAGCCCGCGACGATGCCCGGGCTGATCACCGAGTACTCGGCGAAGGTCAACGCCTGCATGTGCGAGCTCGCGCTCAAGACCGAGCACCCGACGACCGAGCGCAGCTACGTCGAGTACGCAGCGGTGATCGCGGCAGCGCCGAGCGTGAAGACCCGCAACGGCAAGGACATCTCCGCAACGCTCATCGGTGGCAACGAATACCGCCCGGACGGCACCGCCGCCTGGTTCTTGCGCGACAACGACTCGATCGCGAGCTGCTTCGTCGCGCGCACCGATGACATCGAGACCGAAATCGCCGGCACCATCGAGCTCGATGCCAACGGCGCGGTTGCCAAGCCGATCATCGGCGACGCGAGCGGCGTGCTGAGCGCCGACGAACGCGCGTGCGTCGTGAAGAAGCTGATGACGATCCAGTCACCGTGCCCATCGGCGGGCGCATCGCAGCACGGTGAGGTCCGCATCACCCTGGCGATCCACAAGCCTTAGCCGAGACGTAGCGCCGCCGGCCCGGTTGACAGAGCTTCCTCCGTCCCCCGGCCGAAAAATAAACCGCCGATGCGGCGGGTTAGTGCACGCATCGGCGGGACCCGCACACGTCGTGCGGGGGTCTTGTGGCTGCCGGCTCGCGCGGGTGGATGAGAGACGCGGCTGCCGTTATGAGCGTCGTTGGGGCTTCGAGGTCTCGTGAGCTGCGAGCTCGTGGGGCCCGTCGCTCTTCAACATGACCGGGGACACTGCATCCCCAATACCAGCCTGAATTCACAAGGATCGTCGCGCGGCCGCGCCACACCGAGCGCAACCGCACGGCTGGGGTAGTCTGAGCCCAATCGTTTCAAGGGCTTTTCTGGCACCTCGGGTGCACAAGGGTTGCGCGCGTGCATTCACCTATCGGGATCGATCAGCGGCGGATGCGCACGGTGCGCGAATGCACCTTGTCACGTGCGCTCGATCGCGAGTCACGAGGTTCGCTAACAGCCCGAACGAGTCGTGGCACATCGGGTGCACTGCCCCTTTGCATCAGCAAAGGAGCCGATCATGTTCTCTTGGGCCATCGCATTTTTTGTCATCGCACTTGTCTCTGCGTTCTTCGGGTTCTTCGGACTCGCGGCGAGCGCAGCCGGCATCGCGAAGATCATCTTCGTAGTTGCACTCATCATGGCGATCGTCAGCTTCATCGCTGGCCGTCGCCGTCCGGCGGCCTAATCAACAGGGGAGATGCGCGGTGAACGGAACCATTCTAATCGTCGACGACGAAGACGATACTGCGGTGCTCTTGCGCGATAGCTTGCGCAAGCGCGGCTTCGACGTCGACTCCGTCAACTCCGCGCAACAAGCTTTAGACCACCTGCGCACGACTCCGGCTGACGTCGTTGTGACCGACGTGCAAATGGCCGGGCAGTCGGGTATCGAGCTGTGCCAAGAGCTACGGCAGCGCTATCCCGATCTGCTGCCGATCGTGCTCACTGGCCAAGGCGGACTCGAGACCGCGATCGCCGCGATTCGCGCCGGCGCGTACGACTTCATCACGAAACCCGTGAAGGTCGACGCCCTCGCGATCGCGGTCGGTCGCGCACTCGAGCACCTCACGCTCCGCCGCGAGGTGAAGCGCCTGCGCACCGCCGCAGATAAGGAAGTTCCGATCGACGGCATCGCTGGCACGAGTCCCGCGATCCGCGAAACGGTCGAGCTGGTGCGCCGCGTCGCCGATAGCGATGCCACCGTGCTGGTCACCGGCGAGAGCGGCACTGGCAAAGAGCTGGTCGCTCGCGCACTACACAACTTGTCGCCTCGGCGCGAGCAGCCGTTCGTAGCAGTCAATTGCGCCGCGATGCCGGCGCCGCTGCTCGAGAGCGAGCTGTTCGGCCATATTCGGGGCGCGTTCACCGACGCGAAACGGTCGCGTCCAGGGTTGTTCGTGCAAGCCGGTGCCGGCACGATCTTTCTCGACGAGGTCGGCGAGATGCCGACCGAGATGCAGGTCAAGTTGCTGCGCGTGCTGCAAGAGCGCAAAGTGCGCCCGGTCGGCGGCGACGAAGAAGTGCCGTTCGAAGCACGCGTCATCACCGCGACGAATCGCGACCTCGAGACCGAGGTCGAAGAGAAGCGGTTCCGCGAAGATCTGTTCTATCGGATCAATGTCGTAGCGATTCCGGTGCCACCGCTGCGCGCGCGCGCCGGCGACATCTTGTTGCTCGCCCAATACTTCTTGAAGCGAATCGCCAGCCGCAGCGCGAAAGCGGTGCAAGGCATCTCCGGCCCGGCGGCGCGCATGTTGATGGATTACGACTGGCCGGGCAACGTCCGCGAGCTCGAGAACTCGATGGAGCGCGCGGTCGCGTTGTGTCGGCTCGACGAGATCACGGTCGACGATTTGCCCGCGAAGATCCGCGATCACCAGAGCTCGAAGATCGTGATCGCGACCGAGTCACCGGGCGAGCTGATCACGCTCGACGAGATGGAGCGGCGCTACGTCCGCCAGGTCCTCGCTGCGGTCGGCGGCAACAAGACCCACGCCGCACGCATCCTCGGCATCGATCGCCGTTCGTTGTATCGCCGGCTCGAGTCAAAGGGCGATGGCCAAGCCGCGCCTCGTGCCCCGACATCACCGCCCCCGTATGCGTCGTCCTCGCCGAATGGCGCGCCATCTGATCTGGAGTAGCCCGACGCTTGATGGCAAAGGCGATCCAGCTGCTGGTCGTAGACCGCGACCCGACCTCGCGAGCGGCGTTGCGGCGTGGCCTCGACGAAAGCGGGATCGCCGCGACGATCGACGAAGCAGACGATCCGGGCCTCGCGTTCGCCCGCACTCAGCAAGCGACCTACGACTGCCTGGTCGTCGACCAAGACGTGCCCGGGATCGACTTCGTCAAGCGCCTGCGCGGCGCCGGCAACCTCACGCCGATCGTGTTCGTCGTCGGACAACTCGATGAGGACGCGCTGCAAGCCGCGGTCGAAGCTGGCATCACCGACTTCGTGCTCAAGCAAGACATCTCGCCGCGCCGACTGCGGGTGCGCATCGGCTTTGCAATTCGCACCGGGGTTGCCGAGGCCGAATCGACCCGCTCGCTCGTGACTGCGACCACCGCATCACGCGCACGCGACGAGGTGCTTGCGGTCGTCTCGCACGATCTGCGCGGGCCGTTGCACGCGATCGGGCTTGCGGTCGAGGCGTTGCGCGACGAGGTCACGCCCGGCGGAATTCGCTTCCTCGGCGCCATCGAGCGCTCCGCCGATCGCGCCGAGCGCTTGATCGCCGACCTGCTCGAAGCGAGCGCGATCGAGAACGGTGGGCTCGCGTTGACCCGGGCATCGGTCGACGCCGGGTCGATCGTGCGGCAAGCCGTCGCGGAGCACGAGTTACTCGCGAAAGAGAGCGGCGGGCGGATCGTCGCCCATCTTCCCGACGAGCCGATCGTCGTCGTCGCCGATCGCGATCGCGTATTGCAAGTGCTCGCCAACTTGATCGGCAACGCGTTCACACACGCGCGCGGCAGTCCGATCGATCTGTCGCTCGCGACCGATCGCGGCGAGGCGCGAATCTCGGTGCGCGACGGCGGCCCTGGCATCGGCGAGCAAGAGTTGCCGTTCGTGTTCGATCGGTACTGGCAGGGGCGCACCAAGAAACATGGCGCGGGCCTCGGCCTCGCGATCGCGAAGGGGATCGTCGACGCGCACGGCGGTCGGCTGTCGGTCGCGAGTCGTCTCGGTGAAGGGACCGAGTTCACGTTCACCTTGCCGGTGTCTGGAACTGGTCGAGCCTCTCCTTGACCTCGAGCGCGGTCGGACGATGCTCCGGCCGCTTCTCCAGCATCCGCTCGACGAGATCGATCACCCCCATCGCCACGTGCGGACAGCGCGGTGCCAACGCAGGCACCGGGTCGTTGATGTGCTGGACGAGAATCTCGATCGCACTGTTGCCGATGAACGGCGCGCGCCGCGCCAAGCCTTGATACGCGATGACGCCTAGCGCGTAGATGTCGCTCAGCGGATCGTCACAGTGACTCCCGCGCGCGTGCTCGGGTGCCATGTAGGTGGGTGTCCCGATGACTTCGTCGGCGTTCGTGTAACGCGCACCTTCGCGGTACCGCGCGATGCCCCAGTCGACGACGTGAACCCCGTCGGGAGCGAGCACGATGTTGTCGGGCTTGATGTCGCGATGCACCACGCCACGCGAGTGCGCCGCGGCGAGCACGCCGGCGACCTCGGAGAGCGTCGCGATGAGCTCGTCGGCCTCCACCGGCGGACCGTGATAGCGCGTCGTCAGCGACGGGCCGGCGATCAATTCCATCGCGATCCACGGCCGATGATCGACGAGGATGCCGCAGTCGAAGAACTGAGGAATCCCGGCATGCGACACCGAAGCAAGGATCCGCGCCTCGCGCACCATTCGTGCCGCAGATCGCTCGTTCGCGAGCTGCTCGGCGCGCATGATCTTGACCGCCGCCGCGCGGTCATCCTCGACGTCGTGTGCGCGATACACCCAACCCATGCCGCCACTGCCGAGCAGCGCGGCCAAGCGATATGCGCCCACGAGCGCTCCGATATCGGGCGCCTGCGCCGCAGCGAGTGCCTGTGCGTACCCCTCGGGGACCATAGCTGCGGATCTACACAGCACACCACGTGCCATCGCGACAGCACACCACGTGCCATCGCGCGCCTCGCGACGGCCCGAGCCATGCAATCCCTCCAGCATGCCCGCAGTTGATCTGTACGAAATCGCGACGCAATCGATGGTTGGTCCGTATCGAATCGTCAAGGAGCTCGGACGCGGCGGAATGGCTACGGTCTACGAAGCACACCATGTCATGCTGCCTCGGCGGGCCGCGCTCAAGGTCATGCATGCGGAGCTGAGGCATCAACCGGGCAACGCGACGCGCCTCGTCCAAGAAGCGGTGATCCTCGAGGAGGTTCGCCATCCCGGCATCGTCCAAGTCTACGATTGTGGGTTGTTGCCCGACCGTCGGCCATGGGTCGCGATGGAGCTGGTCGCCGCCGAATCGTTAGGGGCAAAGATCGCGCGCGAGGGCTCGTTGTCGCCGCGCGCTGTCGCCGCTCTGCTCGCCAATATCGCCGAGGTGCTCGCACCGGTCCACGCGCGCGGCATCATTCACCGCGACCTCAAGCCCGACAACATCTTGATCCTCGACAACGCCACCGACGGCTTTCCGCTGCGGCTGATCGATTGGGGGGTCGCGAAGCTGGCGTCGTTCGGTCGGCTCACGCTCGATGGCATGACGCCCGGAACGCCGGTCTACATGGCGCCGGAGCAAGCGTCGGGTCGCGACCTCGGCTCGTCGTGCGACATCTACGGGCTAGGTGTCGTCGCGTACGAGGCGCTCACCGGTCAGCCGCCGTTCGACGGCCACT
Organism: uncultured Kofleriaceae bacterium; assembly: GCA_964504685.1. Classification (GTDB taxonomy): domain Bacteria; phylum Myxococcota_A; class Polyangia; order Haliangiales; family Haliangiaceae; genus JABFXX01. The sequence continues at coordinate 5,857 of CAZDGY010000013.1, forward strand.
CGCTCGCCGAGATCGTGTGCTTGCATCTCACCCGCGAGCCGACGTCACTGCGCGCGCTGTGCGACGCACCCGGGACGTTGTGCGAGCTCGTCCATAGCATGCTCGATAAAGATCCTGCGCAGCGGCCAACCGCGGCCGACGTGTTGCGGCTCGCGCGCGTGCTCGCCGACGACTTCGCCGATCCATGCGACGTCGTCGAGATCGACGTCGACGACTTCTCCGCGCTGGCGGACGACGACGAGGATTACATCGTCGAGATCATGCCGACGTTGTCGATCCGCACGCTGCCGATCTTGCGGGCCCCGCGCTGGACCCCGGAGATCGCGTTCAATGCGGTCAACGCGGGCCCGACCGCTCGCCTGCGCCCGATCACACCGCGCGGCGCACGCGATCAAGTCTCGGGTGAAATCGATTTGCGACGTCGCTCGTGACACGACGCGGCATGCTCATTGCTTAGTTGAGACGAGTAAGGAGATTCCCAATGGCTACTGCGAAGAACAATCACCGAGCGGCGGACTTCGATGCGCGATTCGATGACCTCAAGTCGAGTTTGCGCGGTCTCGTCGACTTCGGCGCCGAACGCGCCGGTGTACTGAAGACCAAGATCACCGACGCAGGGGGCACGGTCAGCTCGGGCGCCAGCTCGGCGATCGCGCGGCTCCGCGCCCTGATCATGGCCCATCCGTTTGCCGCGGTCGGTGCCGCGTTCGGCATCGGCTACGTCGCGATGAGGATCGTTCGCCGCTAGCGCCGCTTGCCGATCATGTAGCAGCGGCGCGTCGGCAGCTCGTTCGCGTTGAGCGGCTCGCGCACGAGCGCGGCCATCACTTCGAAGTTCGCGCGCGTCATCTCTTCGGCCGCGTCGTCGATGCCGATGAAGTGCACGTCGACGTCGACCTTGTAGCCGAACCACTTGTCGAGGTGATAGATGCTGCCCGGCGGCAGATCCTGCGCGGACACGTAGAACCCGTGCATCACGAAGCCGCCGGGTCGCACGACGCGGCTGAGCTCGCGATACGCACGCGCGCGCTCCTCAGCGTTGCAGTGCAACGTCGCGTACAGCGAGATCGCGCCGGCCCACAACCCCGTCGTCATAGGCAGCTCGAACATCGACGCGAGCTGGAACTTGCCTTCGGGGAACCGCAGCTTGGCCTGCGCGATCATCGCGGCCGACACATCGACGCCGGTCACCGACATCCCCAGCGACGCGAGATGCTTTGCGACGTGGCCCGGCCCGCAGCCGACATCGCCGATCGGTCCGTCGCCCGCACCGCGCACGAGCTCGGAGAACGCTTGGAACATGCCGCGTTCGAGCGGTCGCGCGACCATGTCGTCGGCGAGATCGCGCGAGTACATCTCGGCGACCACGTCGTACGTCGTACGCACCTTGTCGATGTTGCGCCAGTCCGAGACATGCGTCTCGTCATCGGCGTCCTCGACACCCTCGACGATCGTCGTGTGGCTCATCCGACCTTCCACCGTGTGATGCTTCACGTCTGAAATGTTGCACGAAAGTCCCGAGGCGATGCGCCACGTCTCGGCGCTATGATGAGGGCGAAGGCGTTACATCGCGATGATCCCAGAGCACGTCACCTCGTTTCGAACGCGGTATCTCGCCGACGAAGTGAGCCCGACCTACAACGGATGGCTGCACTTCGCGGTCACGACGATCGGATCGCTCGCGGCGATCGGCTTCGCGATCTCGCGCGTCCGGTCACCATCGTGGGCCGAGGTCGCGGCGGTGCCGGTGTTTTTCTTGGTCGCGAACTTCGCCGAGTACTTCGGCCATCGTGGTCCGATGCATCATCGCCGCCCGGGCTTGATGGTGATCTTCGAGCGCCACACGCTGCAGCATCACCAGTACTACACGCACGATGCGATGGCCGCCGACTCACCGCGCGACTTCAAGATGGTGCTGTTCCCGCCGATCATGCTCGCGTTCTTCCTCGGTCTGATGGCAACCCCGATCGGGCTCGTACTCGGCCTACTGTTCTCGCCGAACCTCGGCTGGCTGTTCGTCGCGACCGGCGTCAGCTACTTCTTGACCTACGAGTGGCTGCACTTTTCGTATCACCAGCCGGTCGACAGCTGGATCGGCCGGCTCGCGCTCGTCCGCCGGCTGCGGCGCCACCACACGATCCACCACAACCTCGAGCGGATGGCGAAGACGAACTTCAACATCACGTTCCCGATCGCGGATACCGTGTTCGGAACGAATGCGCGCGACTAGCCTTGCACCTCTGATCGTCATCGCGCTCGGCTGCGAGAAGCAAGAACCGCCGCCGAAACCGTCGCCGCCGCCGATCGCGATTCGCTTCGGCGATTGTGCCAGTGCGAACGTCACGTGGATCTCGGGCCCGCGACCGATGGCGTTCACGCTCGCGCAGGCCGAAGGCAACTGGCCGTCCGTCGAGGCCGCGAAGCCACCGCCGCCACCGCCGAACCCGCCGAACCCGCCGGCGGTTGGCGACCACAACCCGCGCATCGCGCTGCTCGAAGACAAGAACCGCAAGGTGCTCGACCGGCTCATCGAGAAGGACCTCGACCTCGGGAAGTTCAGCGGACTGCAGCTCCGCGCCGGCCCAGGCACCGGCGTCGGCGTCGGCACGGGGACTCGTCGCGGTGGTGCGGGGCACGGCACCGGTATTCGCCGCGACGAACCGCATCCCGGCGGCGCAGGAAGCGATGACGTCGCTTTCGCCGACCTGCTCACGTCCGACCCACCCGATCCCGGATCGCTCGCGGGTGGCTACTGGTTCGGCACCGGCTCTCCGGCTGATTCGCTCGCGAGTCAGATCGGCGAGGTGACCGACCGGCGCCTCGCCGTGTTTCGACCGCGCAACGCCGGGCTGCAAAGCCCCGAGCGCTACACGCCGGGAGCGTCGAATCCATTCGCAGCGCAAGCCGCGGCACTCAGCGATTGCTTGCAGCGCGGCTCGTCGCGCTACGGCGCGTTCGTCGTCGAGCTCGCGTTCGATCCGAGCGGTGCGGTCAAGACTGCGACGACGTCGGGGCTCACCGACGAAGCCGCAAAGACCTGCGTGACCGAGCTCGCAGAGGCAGCGAACCGCCCCCCGCACGTCGGGCCGAACGAGCGTTGCTCGATCGCCTATGGCGCGATGCCGATCGACGTCGAGCATCCGCTGACGCTCGACGGCCAGACGCTCACGATCGATCGCAGGCCGATCGACTTCGACCACTTGCAGAGCACGCTCGACGCGCGCGTAGCAGCGGCGAAGGGCGGCAACGCGGTGCTGCAACTGTTCGGTCCGATCGTGCTCGAGCCGAGCGACGCGACGCCGATGTCGTCGGTCTATCGCGCCATCCGCGCGATCCTCGACGCCGGCGACGACTTCGTGCTCGCGCGTCACGCCGCGACGTGGAAGCTGCTCGTGCCGCTCGAGCTTCCGGTCGTGCCCGTTCCACTCGGCAGCGGCGGGCGATGGAATCGGTTCGAGGCGTCGCAACCGCCGGGCATGACGCCAACCGCACGCACCGCGGTGATCGTGACCGTGAAGCCGCAGCAGATCACGCTCGCTGTAGGCGAGAACCAAATCAAGTTTTGGGCGCGCGATGCGATGGTGCGCGACAAGCTCGCCGCGGCGCTGCAGGCGCTCAAAGCGAGCCGCGACTTCTCGGGCCGCACCGATCTCGAGCTCGCCGGCTACGACGACGCGACCTATGGCGATCTGCTCATCCTCGTCGACCTCGCGACCGCCGCGGGCTTCGTCGACTGGCAACTAACGACGCCTCGCAGTGAGTGAGCTGATGCACCGTATCGCGCTGTGTGCGCTCGTGGCCAGCTGCACGAGCTGGAGTGGTCCGCACCCGCTGCTGTCGAGCGTGACGCCGAGCTCGGGCTGTGACGCACAGGCGAGCGTCGCGCTCATCCTCACCGGCACCGGCTTCTCGGTCGAGGTGCTGAGCGCGCTCGACGATCCGACCGCGGTGGTGCCGAGCGTGCGGTTGATCGATCCGAGTGCGAATGCGACCACGTTCGCGAGCGCGCCCGACTCGTTCGGCGACACACTGATGATCGCGGTGCAGGGCCTTGGACCCGCGACCTACGACGTCGAGGTCGTCGATCCGAACGCCGACGGCAGCGCGAACGCTACCGACCCGGCGACGACGTCGACCCTCGCCGCGGCGCTCACGATCGATTCGCCGCCGACCGCGGTGTCGGTGATGCCACCGGCCGCGACCGCAAGCTCGGCCACCACCCTGACGATCGCCGGCAGCGCGTTCTTGCCGACGATGACCGCGACGCTCGCCGCGACCCCACCGGTCGCCGCGACCGCCGTGACCGTCGCAGCGGATGGCAAATCGGCGACTGCGACATTCGATCTGACCGGCACCGCGCTCGGCAGCTACGCGATCACCGTCGACAATCGCGACGGCTGCACCTCGACCCTGGCGAGCGCGTTCGAGGCGCAATAGTCATGCGCGCGGTCATCCTCTTCATCGCCATCACCGCCACCACCGCAAGAGCGCAGCCGGTGGCGCCATGGACCTACGACATCGAGCCCCGGATCGGCGTGCTCGAATCGAAGTCGAAGCTCGACGCGAGCCTGCTCGGCGGCTTCGAGCTCGGCCTCGAGCTCCCCCACGATGGCTTACTCGGCCTCGAGGCGTCGTTCACGCACCCGCATCACACCGGGAGCGTGATGGATGACAACGTTACGACGAGCTACACGCTCGAGCAGAGCCAGATCCTGCTCGCGATCACCGTGAACTATCGGTTCTTCGATTCGACTCACGCGATCGTGCCGCACGTCGGCCTCGGCCCGCTCGTCCAGGTGTTGCTGAACACCGAGACCACGACCGCGGCGCCCGGCGAGCTCACCGCGAACGAAGTCCAGCTCGGAGCGGAAGCCGGCGCCGGCGTCGATTATCGCGTCGGGCCCGGCTGGCTCGCGGCGAACATTCAGTTCGTCTACTCGCGGCCGCTGTCGGCGTGCGCGATCCTGCCGATCTACATTCCAGTGTGCACAGCGCACAGCGCGCCGCTCACCGGCGGCGACGACGTCTACAACATCGCGATCACCGGCGGCTATCGCGTCCCGTTCTAAGCTACGGACAGCTCGTGCACTTGCAGCACGGCTCGTCGCAGTCTTCGGGAAAGTCGTCGCAGTCGAAGTTCACTTGACCGTTGCACGACGCCGCGAGCGGCTTGCAGGTCAAGCCATCGCATTGCGAGTTGCCGGCGCACACGCTCTCGGCGCAGCATCCCGGATTGCCGCAATCGTCGGCCGTGCACGGGCAACATTCGACGTTGCCAGGGAAGCCGGGCAGCGTGATCCCGACCATGCCGTTCGGGCACGTCGCGACGTCGCCCTCGCCGGTCGGGCACACGCACTCCGCCTTCGTGATCTGGCACTCGGCGGTGCACGCGGGCGAATTCAAGCACGAGAAGATGTCGAAGCAGCCCGGCAGGTAGTTGCAGTTGAGGTCGCTCGGCGACGAGCAATCCTCGGGCATCGGCAGCACCTCGTTCGGGCACGAGCTCGGCCACGCGCCGTTCGCGCAGGTCTGCGTGCCCGCTTTGCAAGCGCCGACGTCGAGCGTACCGGTCGGGCCGTCGTAACACGCGCGCGTTTGACCGTCGGTGCAACCGCCGCTGCACGCCGGATCGGTCGCGCAGGTCGGATCCGCACAATCGACCAGCCCGTCGCAGTTGTCGTCGAGGCCGTTCGTACATTGCTCGGCGCCCGGCAACACTTCGCCGGTGCACTCGCCGTACGTACCGAACTCGCCCTGGGCGTTGCACGGCTGGGTGCCGTCGATACAAACGCAGACGCCGCGGGTCGGCGGCTCGCCGGAGTAACAAGCGCGCGACGTGCCCGAGCACGAGCAACCTTGCTGATCGCCCGCGCTCGGATCGCAACTGATGATCCGAGCTGCGTCGACGCCGATCCCACCGTCGTGGCCGAGCCCGGCTCGTGGGCCGCACGCCGTGACTGTGATCGCGACGGCGAGGATCAGCGCGCGCATGCGAGCGACCGTAGCCGGTGGTTCGGATAAATCGCGATTTATCCTGAGCCTAGTCGCGCCGCGGTTCGCGCAGATCGGCGATTCGAGCGACTGGCCCGACCACGATCGGCTGGATGTACCAAGACAGCGTGCCCTTCTTTCCGGCCGCGGCGAGCGTCGGGCACGCGCCGTGGCACATCGCGTCCTCCGCGTAGACCTCGTCGACATCTCCCGCGCGCACGCTGTCGTGGAACTCGAGCACGACGAGCGCGTGATCGCGCAGCGCGAACGTCAGCATCGAGATGCCTTTGTTGTGGCTCTGGTGGTGCTCGATCGCGACGTCGGCGAGCGTCTGCCAGTCCGGCATGGTCGGCGGCGGCGGAAACACGTCGGGGCCATGAAACGCGAGCGTGAAGCCCCAGCGCTGGTCGGTGTACGACACGAGCCAGAGCCGCCCCAGCGCTTCTTCGATCAGGTAGGCGCCGACGCAGGTTTCTTCCGCGACGCACACGATCGGTCCGTGCGGGTCGACTCGGCCACCGCCGGTCGCGGCGAGGGTCGCGAACCGCTGGGTCGCGGTCGTGCCGTCGAGATGCAACGTGCCCCACGCGACGACCTGACGCTTCGTGCTCGCCGCGTAGCGAGTCGCTGCTTCGCGGAACTCGTCGTCGGTCAGAGCGTGCGGTGGCGGAGCGGCGTGCGCGCCGGCGACGAACAACGTCGCAAACACCAATGCGATCGCGGTCCGCATCGTGGTGTAACGCGCTGTCGCGGCTGACTATTCGAAGCTCGCGAAGCGAGCACGAAAGGATGCGCGGCGTTCAGCGCCATCGGGCTGTAACGCGGCAACCTTCGATCACGCTGACCGCGAACGCTTGCCCAGCGGTAGGCTTCCGGCATGCGCGCGTGGCTCGTCCTCATCGCCTTGTCGGCGTGCACGACAACGCGACAAGAAGATCTCGGGAGCACCGACGTCGTCTATGCCGTCGGTTCGACCTGCCCGAGCGGCGGCGATGCGATGGCCACGATCGAACGCCGCGATGTCGGCGGCGTGACCGAGATAAACAACACCTCATCGTGCACGGTCGACGACGTGCTCACCGTCGCCGACCCGAGCTCGCAAGCGCCGGTGACGAGCTGTTGCTACGCCTACCAGTGCTCTCCGTCGGAGACCGTCGCCGACGCCACCGTGTTGTTCGAAGCGACATGCAGGTTCGACTCGTGCGCCGCGAATGACCTGTCAGTGTTCACGCCCGCGCGCGCTGCGGCCGACCTCGCGATGTATTTGCCGGCGTGCACGATCGCTCCGGCAGCGACGAGCCCGACCGATACGGCCACCGTCACGTGCGACTACATCGTCGACGAACGCGAGACCTGCTACAGCGGCGGTCTCGGCAGCTAGCTGCTACGACGCGGGCGGTGACACCGCACCGGCCGGCACGACGGTCGATGCTGGAAAGATCTTCACGACCCCAGCGCCGCCACCACCGCCGCCGCCGCCGCCACCGCCGCCATTGGCTCCCGGAAATCCCGACGTCATCGCGCCGGCCGAGCCCGCGCCGCCGTCGCCACCGATCGTGCTGTTGCCACCGCCACCGACGCCTGGATTCGTTGGCCCGTTCGACGTGCCGCCGGCCGCGCCCGTCGTCGACATACCGCTACCTTCGCCGCCGCCGCCGCCGTTCGCGAAGATCGCCGCGGTCGCCGCGATCGTGACCGTCTCGCCGTCGATGCCGATCAAGCCGCCGGAACCTCCGCCACCGGCGCCGCTCTCGGCCATGACGCCACCGGCCCCGCCCGACCCCGACGCGTTGATCGTGCCGTCGATCTCGATCGTCGTCTTCGCGATCAACAACACCGCACCACCACCGTGACCATTCATCCCCGGCATGCCACCCGTGCCGGCGCCTCCCGGGCAGCCACCGTGCAATCCCGGCGCTGGTGCCGCTGCAGTCCCCGCCGTGCCCGGCCCGGTCCCGCTGTTGCCGCCTTGACCACCGAACGAACCGCCCCACCCGCCGGCACCGCCACTGCCATTGGTTCCGGCGGTGCACGCCGGCGAATCTCCGCCGGCGCCGACGACCGCGCCGACCTGGACGCTCGACACGTCGATCGTTCCGCTGTCGTCGACTTCGATCGTCGTCGTCGACAACAACACGAGCGGACGCGTTCCGACCGCAGAGATCGTCACGCCGTTCGCGATCGCGATCGAACGACCGGCGACCACACAGAGGTCGGTCGTCGGTTGCGACGTGTAGCTCGTGCACAGCGGCGACGTATCGGTGTCGATTGTCTGCGTCGTCAGGTTGAGGTCCTGCGTCGGCGCCGCAGTGGGACAGATCTTGAGGTTGCCGGTGCCGATACAACTCGACGGGACGTCGGGAGGCATCGCGTCGACGGGCACATCGTTCGAGCTGTCGATCGCGCCGCCATCGGTCGCGCCGTTCGCGTTGAAATTGCACCCGCTAGCGAACGCCCACACGATGCACAACCAACATCGCACACTATAGCGTACACCACGAACGAGCTGGTTCGCGCTTCCTCGACGAGGTCGCGGCCGATCGGCGTGATTAACCTGGCTTTACCAAGTCAGACCGAAGGCCGCAGCGGAGTCTCGTCCGGCGCGCTGTCGAGCTGCTCGAAAGCACGGAGCGCTCGAGTCAGCTCACGGAATGCACTCGTGGGTCGCGCCCGGACCGGTGTTGTCGCAGTGGTCCGAGTGACAGTCGGCGTCGTTCACGCACGGGTCGCCGATGCAGGCGCCGCACGTCGACGTCCCGCCGCAGTCGACGCCGCTCTCGCCACCGTTCATCGTGCCGTCGTTGCAACCGAAGCAGCCGCTCGTGTCGTACGACTGACAGCCCGCCGCGCACGTCAACGTACCGGTCTCGCCGGGGAAAAGCGTAGCCAAGAAGCACGTCTCGCTGCCGACGTGCGTCCCGTCGCATAGCTCGCCGGCATCGATCGTGCCGTTGCCGCAAAAGCAGTCGGCCGCACACGACGACGTGGTCTCGTTACCGGCCTGGCAGATGCCGTCACCGCAGTGCGGACCCACGGCCGAGCTGACGTGACACGTGGCGCTGCAGATCAGGCAGGAGCCGTTGTAGGTGGTGCACGTCTCGTGACCGTTCGAGGCGCCGTCGTCGCAGGTCTCGCCCTCTTCGATCACTCCGTTGCCGCACGACGGGTGACAGTCGGCCGGGCAGTTCGTGACGTTCTCGTGGGCGGCCTGGCAGGTACCGTCGCCGCAGTACGGGCCCTCGAACACCTGCGCAGTACACGATGCGCTGCAGCCGGTGCACGTGCCGTCGTACGTCGCGCACGACGTGACCGTGCCGTTCGCGGCGCCGCTGTCACACGTCTCGGGCGGCTCGATCACGCCGTCGCCGCAGTTGTGCGTGCAGTCCGCCGGGCAGCTCGCGGCGGTCTCGTGGCCCGCCTCGCACGCGCCGTCGCCGCAGTACGTGCCTTGGATGACCGCGACCTGGCAGCTCGCGTTGCAGATCGTGCAGCTGCCGTTGTAGGCCGCGCACGTCGTGATGTTCTTCGTCGCGCCGCTGTCGTCGCAGGTCTCGCCTTCTTCGAGGATGCCGTTGCCGCACGTCGCCGCGCAGTCGTGCGGACAAGTCAACGCGGTCTCGCCGTTCGCGGCGCTGCACGTGCCGTCGCCGCAGGACGGACCTTGGATCACGCTGAGCACGCACGAATGACAGACCTCGCAGCTGCCGTTGTAGGTCGCGCACGTCGTCTGGGTCTGGGTCGCGCCGTTGTCGTCGCAGGTCTCCGGCGGCTCGATGACGCCATCTCCGCAGTTGTGCGTGCAATCGGCCGGGCAGTTCGCCGCGGTCTCGCCATCGCTGGCGCTGCACGTGCCGTCGCCGCAGAACGGGCCCTCGATGATCCTGACCCCGCAGCTCGCGTCGCACGTGGTGCAGCTGCCGTTGTAGTTCGCACACGTCGTCTGCGCCACGGTCGCGCCGCTGTCGTCGCACGTCTCGCTGCCTTCGATCACGCCGTCGCCGCAGCTCTGGCCGCAGTCCTGCGGGCACGTCGCTGCGGTCTCGCCGCCGTTGCACGTGTGGTCGCCGCAGTACGGGCCTTGCAGCGTGACGATCTGACAGCTCGCGCTGCACTCGCGGCACGTGCCGTCGTACGTCGCGCACGTCGTGACGCTCTTGGTCGCGCCGCTGTCATCGCATTGCTCGCCGTTCGCGCTGTCGATCGTGCCGTCGCCGCAGAAGTGCGGGATCGTGGTCAGCGGCGTGCAGCTCTTGCTGCAGCGCGCGGAGCACGTCGTCATCGTCGCGTTGTACGGGCAGTTCGGATCGTCGGTGTTGTTCGTGCCGTTGTCGCACTGCTCGACATTCGTGCCGCGCACGTCTTGTAGCCCATCGCCGCACACGTTGAGCTTGCAGCCGAGCGTGCAGTCGGTGTCGCTGCCGTTGTTGTTGCTGCCGGTGCCGGTGCCGAGGTCGCACTGCTCGCCGGTCTCGACGATGCCGTCGCCGCACGCCGCGAGCGTGCACGCCTTCGAGCACGGATCGTTCGGGCCGTTGCTCGCACCGTCGTCGCATTGCTCGCGGTTCGCGCCGGTGGTGTCCTGGAAGCCGTCGCCGCAGACGTTGATCGTGCAGGTCGGCAGGCAGTCCGCGGTTACGTTATTCGCGGCGCCGTCGTCACATTGCTCGCCGAGGTCGAGGATGCCGTTACCGCACGCCGGCGTCGTGCAGTTCAGCGAGCAGCCGCCCGGATCCTGCGGGCCGTTCGCCGCGCCGTCATCGCACTGTTCGAGGTGGTTGCCGTCGGTGTCCTTGACGCCGTCGCCGCACGTGCTGCGCTTGCAGTTGTTGAGGCAATCGTCGTTGTTGTCGGTGTTGCCGTCGTCGCACTCCTCGCCAAGATCGACGACGCCGTTGCCGCAGCCGTTGCCCGACTTGCAGCCCGGCTCGCAGTTCGGGTTCGGCGTGCCGGTATTCGCGCAGGTGTCGCAGACCTCGCCAACCTCGACATCGACGATGCAGTTACCGCACGTCTCGTTCGACTTGCAGGTCGCCGAGCAGCCGTCGCCGTCGACCGTGTTGCCGTCGTCGCAGACCTCGCCGATGCTCGTGTCGACGATGCCATTGCCACAGGTCTCGTTCGACCGGCAGTCCGCCGAGCATCCGTCGCCGCCGATCGTGTTGCCGTCGTCGCAGACCTCGCCGGCGGCGCGATCGACGATGCCGTTGCCGCAGGTCTCGGCCGACCGGCAATCGCCCGAGCAACCGTCGCCGTCGGTGATGTTGCCGTCGTCGCAGACCTCGCCCGGATCGACCAGGCCGTTGCCGCATTTGTTCGTGATGCACACCGCCTGAACGGCGGCGCATTGGGTGCCTTCAGGGCAGATGATGCCGGTCGAGCACAGGACCGAGTCGGGTTTGGCCGCGCAGCTCAGCAACGTGAGCGCGCTCAGGACCCCGAGCAAGGAGATGGGCACCCTCATCGAAAAATTCGGCATCTACTCCCAGAATCTCACGACCGCCATGCTCGGGCCACGATTCGAGCTAGCGCGATCGGCTGGATTTTTGCCCCGCACCCTCCGGTCAAGCTCGGATCGCGGCGCGTAACATCGTCGTGACCAGCCCCCCAGGATCCGCGGTTTCGAAGTAAGCGACATCGGCCACGATCACGAGCTTGCCGCGCGCCCGCGAGATGCTGACGTTGAGCAAGTTAGGCGCTTCGCTCAACAGCGCGCTCGGTCGCATCGGATGGGCGTCGACGAGATCGATGATCACGACGTCGCACTCCCGGCCTTGAAAGCGGTGGATCGTGTTGCAGTCGACCGCATCCGCGATCCCGAGCACGGCGAGCTGCTGGCGAATCTCGGAAGCCTGTGCGGCGTACGGCGTGATCACCGCGACCGAAGCCGAGCCGCTGCGCACTGCTTCGAGCGCCAGCCCAGCGGTGCGCTCGGCGGACACGCGATTGACTCGCGAGCTGCCGGTCGCGGAGCGCTCGCAGGTCGACTTGGTGTCGACGACGACGAGCGCGCGCCCGGGATAAGGCACGCCGTCCGCGATGCCGTCGACTTGCTTCGCCGCGTGGACGAGCCGCCCGCCGTAGAACAGCGTGCCGACGAGCGAGCCGATCGCTGGATGCATTCGATATTGCACGTCGAGCATCGCGACGATCGCGGACGCTGCGGGATCGGGAACGGTCACGTCGAACACGCTCCGCCCGATCGCTCGACGGACATCCGCATCGTTCGACTGCACGATCGGCGGCAGCTGCCGCGGATCGCCGACCATGATCGCGCGGTCGTCGCACAGCGAAGCCGCGTGGAACAACGGCGGCAACGTCGCCATGCCCGCCTCCTCGGCGATCAGCACCGCGAAGCGCTCCTTCGCGAGCACCGGTGACACATACGCATTCGTCAGCGTGCACAGGACGACGCGCGCCTCGGCGACGACGCGCGCCTCGATATCGCGATCCTCCGCCGCGCGTGCGACCACCCGCGCCTTCGCCAGCACGCGGACGCGCTCGAGCCGCGCGATCCGCTGCCCGACGATTCTCAGCTGATCAGGCGCATCGAGTGCCGCGATCGCGTCGCCCGCCGCGAACACCCGAGCCAGCGCCGGTGCGCGCAGTTTTGGCGGCGCCACGGCGAACAGCGACTGTTGCGACGTCACGGCTGGCGCGAGCTCGTCGGCGAGAGCGCGCGCGAACCGCCCCTGTTGCTCGACCTCGCCGATGCGCCGGCGCAGCCGCGCAATCTCGTCGCGCCGCGCGGCTTGCCGGTGGTCGACGATCTCGTGCAACTCGGTGCCGAACGTCTCGGCATCGCTGCGCCCCAGCCGGACGAACGGTCCCGGCGCGAACCACGGCCGGGTCGCGAGCTTCGCCAGGAGTTGATCGATCGCGGCGTTCGTCGTCGAGACGATCAAGATCCGCTCGCCGCGCGCGAGCAACTCTTCGATCACGTGGACGAGCGTCGCTGTCTTGCCCGTGCCGGGTGGCCCCCAGACGAATGCGAGGCTGCTCTCCGCGCACAGCTGGACCGCGGCGCGTTGACTCGAATTGAGCGCGCCGTGATCGCATCTGAGCTCCGTCGCTACGCGCGTCGGCGGCTGCTTGCCGAACAGCGTCATCGCGAGCGGCGCCGCGGCGATTCCGTCGAGAGCTTGCAACAAGCGTTCGTAGAGGAACCACGGCGCCACGACGAGCGCGCACGATGCGTTCACGTCGATCGCCTGGCTCGCGCCGAGCGTGATCCGACCGTCGGCGACGCGCTCGATCGCCACGCGCTGTTCACCGCGTGCGGTCTTCAACGCGCAGACCGTGCCGGGCGCGAGCCGATCCGCCGATGCGACCTCGAAGCTATAGCGAAGCGCACCGAGGTCCTCGCCGCGCGCGAGTGGGATCTCGAACGACTGCGACGAGCTGCGCATCGCCGCGACCTCGCCGTCGATCCCGCGCTTGAACGCCGATACAAACCTGGCGAGCAGCTCGGTCACGGCATGACGATGCGGCCAGCGCAGTGCGCATAGCAAGCCGCGGGATCTCGCCTCGCGGCGCCGCGGTGACGACTCAGCCGGACGTCTCGACCAACCCGTTCACGCTCGCGATCGATCAGACCGCTCCCGGCGACTCGCTCGTGCTCGGCGTCACGCTGCACGCCGGGCAGCCGGTGGTGTCGGTCGTCGACAGCAACGGCCAAGCGTTTACCTCCGCGAACGCACGAGCATCGTTGAAGGGCAGCGCGACCGAGATCTGGTACGAGCCGGATGCTCCGCCGACCACGAGCGTGCAGATCCAGCTAACGGGCGGCTCCGGCTACGACGTGTGGGTCATCGAGATCGCGAACGTGCACGAGCTCGACACCGTGGTGACCGCGACGTCCGCCGATCCGCCGGCCCCCGCAGTCGCCCAAGCCATGACGACCGTGCCCGACGAGCTCGTGGTCGGTCTTACGATGCTGTCGAGCGGCGACGACGTCACGACGGTGATGGCGCCGTTCACCGGGCTGGCAGACACCGCTGCGGCCACCGCGACGTTCTACTGAGCCTCATGGGCTCGGGTGGCGCTGGCGAAGCGTTTTGTGGTCGCTCGTCTACTACGAGCCTCGGTGATTCGGCACGCTCAGGTGATGAATAAGCTCGCGACAGCCGCCGTCGCGTTTGTAACGCTAGCCTCATGTGGCTATCCGAAGTCCGGTCCAGCGCCGGGGCCGTTGCAGCCTCAAGCGGCGACGACCGCAGAACAACGCTGGCCAGGCACGACGACGGAGCAGCTCGAGCACGGCCGCACGATCTTCATCGCGAAGTGCAACGGTTGTCACGACTACCCTGATCTGCACGCGATCGCCGAGGACCGATGGCCAGCCGTGCTCCAGAAGATGAGCATCAAGGCCAAGCTGTCGACCGACGAGTCGACGATGGTGTTGCACTTCATCCTTGCTGCGCGGCAGTAGTGACCATCGCGCCGCGCCTACGGTGACAGCGCGCGCCGCACCCGAGGTATCTTTCAGGCATGCGCTGGGTGTTACTCGTGGCGACGCTTCCATTCGCGGTGCAGGCGCATGCGGGCGAGTGCGGAATGGACCAGATCGCCGGGTTCATCGCCGACGAGCAGGATGCACGTGCGAAAGCCGAGCCCCCCGGTGAGCCGAAGGACGACTACCACCTATGCATCTGGTGGACGCTGCCGGACGTCCCGAAGCAGCAGCCGAAGCTCGAGCAGCGCTTACTCAAGGCCTGCGAGACGATCCTGACCAAGCGCCAGAACGACATGCTGTGCACCGAGATCGCCGCGACGTTCGGCAAGGACACGCTGGGCAAGACCGATATCGTGGCGGCCCTCGACGCTCGGCCGTTCCGCGGCATCGACGAGCACACGATCGACTTCATGGCGCTGACCAACGCGCCGCGCGGCTCGCGTCGGGCAAGTGAGCGTGCGGACGTGGGGCCTTCTCGTCGTGGCCGCCGTGATTCTAAGCCGCCGGTACCGCGACAAAATAGTGCGGCTCGGCGAGGTCGGCGAGTAGCCCCGCGTGCGCCGGCTCCCACTCGAGCAGCGCTCGCGTGCGCGTGCTCGACGCCGGATTGTTCAGCGGCGCGAAGTGCGCCATCGCGCCGAGATACGTCGGAGCTTCCACAGCGCTGACGCTCTTCGCAGGGAGACCGAGCCCCTTACCGATCGCCTCGGCGATCGCGCGAAACGCCACGCCCTCGTCAGCGACGCCGTGGAGCCGCGTCCCTGCCGGAGCCGATTCGAGCGCCAGCCGATAGAGCCGAGCTGCGTCGAGCGTATGCACCGCCGGCCACAGGTTCGCGCCGTCGCCGACGTACGCGGAGAATCCGTTCTTGCGCGCCGCCGCGACGAACATCGGCACGAAACCGTGGTGATCGAGCGAGCTGTGCACCGTCGGTGGCAACCGGATGACTGACGACCTGACGCCTTGTTTGCCGAAGGCGATGACTGCGTTCTCGCCATCGACGCGCGGGCCGCCCGCGATCACGTCGTCCTCGGTCCCGGTCCGCGTGATGCCGCCGAACAACGCGAGCTGTGCGGTCCCACCCGTGTTGACGAACGGCTTGTTCGAGCCCGCGAGAGCTTCGCCGATCGCTTTGACGACGCGAACGTCCTGTTCGGCCGCCTTCACGAAGCCATCCGGCGTGCCCCCGAACGCGAGGTCGTGCTTGTAGCCCAGGTGAATGACGCCGTCCGCGCCTTTCGCCGCGGCGACCAGGCCAGCGAGGTCGTCGAGATCGCCGCGCAAGACGTCGGCGCCGGCCGCCTTGATCTTGTCCGCTGATGCCTCCGACCGCGCTAGGCCGACGACGTGATGCTTGGCCGAAACCAACTCGGCGACGACCGCAGAACCGATATGCCCACTCGCTCCGGTGACGAAAACGCGCATCGCTGCCTCCTGATTGCAGAAACTGAAATAGGGTTACCACACGACTTCATCATCTGCAATCACGACGACAGCTCCTGAAGTCGGCTACCCTGAACGCGTGGCACGCTGGGAACCAAACGCGAGTGGGCGGCTCACCGAGGCGGCGATGGCCCTGTTTGCCGAGCGCGGCTACGCCAAGACCACGGTCGGGGACATCGCTGCACGCGCGGGACTTACCGAGCGGACCTTCTTCAATCACTTCAGCGACAAGCGCGAGGTGCTGTTCGCAGGCTCGGAGAGCTTCGTGAACCTCGTGGTCGATGCCGTCCGCGCGGTCCCGAAGTCGGCAGCGCCGCTCGACGCCGTCATCGCAGCCTACGAGTCGACGAGCGACTTCTTCGAGGAACGTCGCCCGTTCGCGCGCAAGCGCAGCGCGCTGATTGCCGCGCATCCCGAGCTGCGGGAACGCGAGCTCATCAAGCTGCTGTCGCTCGCAGCCGGCGTCACCGAGGTCTTGAAGCAGCGTGGCGCCTCGGCCTCGGCGGCGACCCTGGCGGCCGAAACCGGCGCCGCGATCTTCCGCGTTGGCTTCGAGCAGTGGAACCAAGATCCGAAGGACCGAAGCCTCACGTTCCACCTGCGCGCAGCGCGTCGCCAGCTCGAAGGCGTCGTCAGAGGACGCGTCGCAAAACGTCTGTAGCTGTCGCTCGCTCACTTCGCGCGGCCGGAATAGTTTCGGACTTGACGACGAAGTTCGGACCGGTCCGGGCGCGACGCACTCTAAGGCGCACCACGAGGATCGCTATCGCACTCGTGTTGCTCGCGGCATGTGGCACGTCGGCAAAGCCCGCCGTCGCGGAGGAGATGCCGCCGCGGCTCGCAAACAAGCTGGCGACAATCAAACAAGCGCTCGCTGGCGATCACAGCGTATCACGCGAGCGATGATCGCAAGCTCAAGAGCCTCGTCGCGCATTACGCGAAGCTGTGCCCGAAGTACGCCGCGCAAGCACGGCGCGCCGGCGCGTCTTGAAGCTCGTTGAAAGTTGTCCGGAATGTTCTGCGGACGACGTTGCCGCTTGATCCGCGCCGGAATTTGGGTACGGTTACGCAGCTCTGCGGGATTAACTCAGCGGTAGAGTGTCAGCTTCCCAAGCTGAAGGTCGCCAGTTCGAATCTGGTATCCCGCTCCACGGAAGTGTTCGAAGTCGAAGTCGCGGCCGCGATGGCGGCCGCGATGTGACCGGATGGGAGCTCGAGCGTGGCTCGCCGGATCGCTATGATGCCGAGATGTCGATCTGGCGGCGTGCGCAGGGGCAGCTCGTGGATGGCTCTTACGACGAGGTCGTCACCGAGGCGCTGCGCACGAAGCTAGACGCGTTCGCATCGATGCGTGCGGTCGAAGTCGAGGACGTCGG
>CAZDGY010000014.1:0-15736 GCA_964504685.1 uncultured Kofleriaceae bacterium
CGATGATGACCTCGGTGAAGATCTTGGCGATCTCGGACGCGGCGGCTTCATCGAGCGGGCGGTTCAGCGCGATGACGCCGCCGTAGGCCGAGACGGGGTCGCAGCGCAGCGCCTTTACGTAGGCTTCCGCCAGCGTCGGTGCGGTGGCAACGCCGCAACGTCCGAGCACCCGGCCAATGCAACCGCGATCACGAGTGACTTCGTCATGTGTGCTCCTAGTTCAGCCATACGAGGTACCTCAGCTTTCGTTTGAGCTCGGCGATGCTCTCGAGTTGCGCCGCCGTCGCACCCATGTCGACGACGATCGGCGACGGCCTCATGGAGTCGCGATAGCCATTGCCGAGCACGCTGCGCAGCAACGCCTCGACCGAGGCCGGGTTGCGCGGCACGACGATATCGGTCGGATGCTCGAGCATCGCGCCGACGTCGATGTATGCGTGACTCGTCGCCGCGATGAACACGAACGGCGCGAGCTCGCGGATCGGCACGCCTTCTTCGCCGAGCACGAGGCGACGGGCATCCGCGGTCACGGTGGCCCAGCGGTCGTACAGCGCGCTATCGACCGCGAGCGGCACCGGATGGTCGTGCTGGCGCGGATTCGGCACCCACTCGTGGTCGTCGTCGGGCTCGGCGAGATACGCCTCGCGCGTCTGGTCGGCAAGACCGGTGGCTGCCAGCAACAGCTCGCGCGCTCGCGCCACTCGATCGGGCGCGACCAAATGCGCGACGGCATCGCGATCCGCCGGCCGATCGACGACCTCGTTCCAGCGATACGCGAGCAGCAGATCGATCGCGGCACGTTGCAGCGCGAGCGACGTGCGCGCCCACGAGACATCGCCGACATCGAACCGATACGTCGGTCGCGCGCGCGGATCGCTGAGCGGCAGCTCGTGGCCATCGGGTCCGAGCTCGGCGAGAAACTGCGCTTCGCGCTCGTCGATCCGGCCGTCGCGATTCCAATCGACTTGCCAGCAGCCGACGCAAAGCTCGAGCGAGAACTGCGGATCACCCGACGCGACTTGCAGATCGCGATCGATCGCATCGAGCCGATCGACAAACCCGACCATCGCGGGCTTCGCCGCGTCGTCGAGCAGTGCGGTGATCGCACCGGGCCGACTCGCCATCCCGCTATCGATGTAGAGCGCCTGCGCCGTCTGCGCGTAGCTCGCAAGCGCGTGGATCGCGGCGGCCTCCGAATCGCACGGCGACAGCACGAGCTGCTCGGCCGACAGGCGTTCGGCACTCGCGAAGTCCGCGGCGCGCAACGCTTCGAGCGCGGGAGCGTCCTCCGCGACGCGTGCGTTCGAAGGCGGCGGTGGCCCCGGATCCCGACAAGCCATGAGGGTGACGCACACAGCGAAGAGCCTCATGGCAAGCATCGTGCGACCCGGGCAGAGGTCGGGCCATCCAGTTCACGCGTTCCTCACGCGCCGTGAGCTCGAACTTGTCGATCGGCCGTCCGGCTGAGCGATTCGGGCTCGCCGAGCTCGATCGCAAGAAGGAGCTACATTCTTGCCGCGTGGACTTGGCGATATAGCGGTACAATGAATGGTTGTCTGCAGCTGGGCTACTCGGGCGGGTCCTGGTGGTTGATGATGAACCACTGCTGATCGTGATCGGCTGTGGTCTGTTTCAGGGCTACGTGTTCGCACGACCGAGCCGCTCGTTTCCCGAGGTCGCTTGGTAGCTCCTCCGGCCGAGCCACCGGTGCGGCGTGGCCGCGTGATGTTGGTGGACGACGAACCGACGATCGGAGCGGCGGTGCGTCGTGCGCTCGCTGCCCACCACGACGTGGTCGTGTTCACCGACGGGCACGCCGCCCTCGAAGCGATCGCGGCGGGCCCGAGCTTCGACGTGATCTTGTGCGATCTGATGATGCCGCTGATGAGCGGCGCCGAGTTTCATCACGCGCTGTCGTGCACGTCGCCGGACCAGGCCGCGCGGATCGTGTTCCTGAGCGGCGGTGCATTCACCGAAGGCTCACGTGCGTTCGTCGATCGGGTGCCGAATCTCAAGATCGAGAAGCCGTTCGAGGTCAGCGAGCTGCGCGCGTTCGTCAATGATCGTGTCAGGAACAGCCTGTCGTAAGCTGCGGATCTTCGCCGTACGTGAGCGATTCCGAAACACTTGCCCGTGATCTCACGCGGTTTCCTGCGAAACCGCGACCGCTGCCAAAACGCCACGAGTAGTTCTACGCATAGACCGACGCGTAAGGGGCGCATAGCGTGATGTACGCAGGAGGGGCGAGTTGCGTGATGCGGGCCTCACCTCTGGATCACCAGAAATCGAGGCCAAGTGTTAAGTCCCCACGAAACGCCAGCACGCGGCCTCACAAGCGCCGGGCAAGCCGAAGCGCTGCTGACGACCGGCCTGTTGCAGCGTGCGATCCTCAATAGCGCGAGCTTCTCGAGCATCGCGACCGACGCGAACGGGGTGATCCAGATCTTCAACGCTGGCGCCGAGCGCATGCTCGGCTACGCCGCGCTGGACGTGGTCAACAAGATCACGCCGGCCGATGTCTCCGATCCGCAGGAGATCACCGAGCGTGCTGCCGCGCTCAGCGCCGAGCTCGGGATGACGATCAAAACGGGCTTCGAGGCGCTGGTGTTCAAGGCGTCGCGCGGCATCGAAGATATTTACGAGCTGACGTACATCCGCAAGGACGGTAGCCGGCTACCGGCGGTGGTCTCGGTCACCGCGTTGCGAGACTCGCAGGACGTGATCATCGGCTACCTGTTGATCGGTATCGACAACACGGCGCGCAAGCATGCCGAGGAGGCGCTGATCAAGGCGGGGGCGCTGCAGTCGGCGATCTTCAATAGCGCGAACTTCTCGAGCATCGCGACCGACGAGAAGGGCGTGATCCAGATCTTCAACGTCGGTGCCGAGCGCATGCTCGGTTACGCGGCGGCGGACGTGGTCAATCGGATCACGCCGGCCGAGATGTCCGACGTCCAAGAGGTGATCGCGCGCGCTTCCACGCTGAGCCTCGAGTTCGCGACGCCGATCGCGCCTGGCTTCGAAGCACTCGTGTTCAAGGCCGCGCGCGGCATCGAGGACATCTACGAGCTCACGTACATCCGCAAGGACGGAAGCCGGTTCCCGGCGGTCGTGTCGGTCACCGCATTGCGCGATCCCGACAACACGATCATCGGCTATCTGTTGATCGGTAGCGACAACACCGTCCGCCAGCAGCTCGAGGAGGAGCGTACGAAGCTCGATCAGCGACTGCGCGATCAGCACTTCTACACGCGGTCCTTACTGGAATCGAACATCGACGCCCTGATGACGACCGACCCGCGCGGGATCATCACCGACCTCAACAAGCAGGCCGAGCTGCTCACCGGATGTACGCGCGACGAGCTGATCGGCTCGCCTTTCAAGAAGCACTTCACGGATCCGGTCCGCGCTGAAGCAGGCATTACTCGAGTGCTGACCGAGGGCAAGGTCACGAACTACGAGCTGACCGCGCGCACGCGCGACGGCGATCTCACCGTCGTCTCGTACAACGCCAGCACGTTTCACGACCGCGAGCGCAGGCTCCAGGGCGTGTTCGCCGCGGCGCGTGACGTGACCGAGCTCAAGAATATCGAGCGCAAGCTGCAGCAGAAAAATGTCGAGCTCGAAGAAGCGAGTCGCATGAAGTCGGAGTTCCTCGCGAACATGTCGCACGAGCTGCGCACGCCGCTCAACGCGATCATCGGGTTCTCGGAGGTGCTTAAAGACGGTCTGATGGGTCCGTTGACCGACCAACAGCAGCGGTTTATCGGCGACATCTTCACGAGCGGTGCCCATCTGCTGTCGTTGATCAACGACATCCTCGATCTGTCGAAGGTCGAGGCTGGCAAGATGATCTTGGATCTCGATCCGGTGGTGCTCGCGCCGCTGTTCGCGAACAGCTTGTCGATCATTCGAGAGAAGGCCGCCTCTCGTGGCATCCACGTCGAGCTCGCGATCGAGGACGCGGTCGGCACGATTCAAGCCGACGCCCGCAAGATGAAGCAGATCGTCTACAACCTGCTGTCGAATGCGGTGAAGTTCACGCCGGAACGCGGCAAGGTGACGTTGCGGGCGCGGCGCGTTGCGCGCGAGGCGGTCGGCACGTCGGCTGGACCGCGGGTCACCCGAGCGTTCGCGTTAGCGACAAACGAGTTCATGGAGTTTGTCGAGATCAGCGTCAGCGACACCGGCATCGGCGTGTCTCCGGAAGGGCTCGAGGCGCTGTTCAAGCCGTTCAGCCAGATCGACAGTGGCTTGGCCCGCCGGTTCGAAGGCACGGGCCTAGGCTTGGCGATGGTCAAGCTGCTCGCGGAGCTCCACGGCGGCACGGTCGCGGTCGACAGCACGCTCGGCGAAGGTTCACGCTTCACGGTCTGGATCCCGCTTCGTGCCGCGGGCGAGCCGATCGCGACGGCCGTGTTCAGCGAAACGAAGGCGCGCCTCGAGTGGTTCCCCGGCGTGCCGACCGCGCTCGTGGTCGAGGACGATCCCAAGTCCGCCGAGCTCGTCCGCGTGCAACTAGCGGCGGAGGGCTTCAATGTCATCCACGCGGCCACCGCCGAGATCGGCCTAATCCTCGCGGCGCAACAACCACTCGCGTTGATCACGCTCGACATCATGCTGCCGAACATGGACGGCTGGGAGTTTCTCGGACGGATCAAACAGGTCCCGGCGCTCGCGCATGTCCCGGTGGTGATCATTTCGATCATCGCCGATCACAACAAGGGCTTCGCGCTCGGCGCAGCGGCGATCATGCAGAAGCCACTGTCTCGCCAGGACCTCTACGACTCGCTCGTCGGGCTCAAGCTGCTGCCTATCGCTGGAGATACGTCGTTGACCGTGCTCGTCGCCGACGACGACCCGAAGGCGGTCGAGCTCATGGCGCTGCGTATGCAGGACCTCGCGACCCGGGTCATCCGCGCCCATGGCGGTCGCGCCGCGATCGAGCTCGCGACGAGCGAGCGCCCAGACTTGATCGTGCTCGACTTGATGATGCCGGACATCAACGGCTTCGATGTCGTGGATGCGCTCCACCGCGATCCCTCGACCGAGCGAATCCCGATTCTCGTGGTCACCGCGAAGGTGATCACCGCGGACGATCGCCACCGGCTGAACGGCAGCGTCTCGGCGATCGTAGACAAGCTGTCTTTCGATCCCGACCAGTTCACCGCGGAGGTCCGGCGCGCTCTGACCGGGCGCTCGGCGGCGGCCTGAGATGGCGAAGATCCTGGTCGTCGAAGACAACCCCGGCAACCTGGCGCTCGCGACGTTCCTGTTGGAATCGGCTGGACACACCGTCGTCAGTGCGAAGGATGCCGAGGCCGGCCTTGCGATGGCGCGCAGCGAACAACCCGGGTTGATCCTCATGGACATCCAGCTCCCCGGCATAGACGGCCTCGCCGCGACCGCGCTGCTCAAAGCTGACGCCGCAACGCGCTCGATTCCGGTGATCGCGCTCACCGCGCTCGCGATGAAAGGCGACGAGGAGCGAATTCGTTCCGCCGGCTGTGACGGCTACATCGCCAAGCCGCTTCGTTACAAGGAGTTCCTCGCCACCGTCGCCGGCCGGTTGGCGCGGCCATGAGCCAACGCCCCAGCGGGCGCGCGCGGATCTTGATCGTCGATGACGAACGGATGAACCGCGACCTCCTCGAGGTCATGCTCGCGCCCGATGGCTTCGACCTGGCGACCGCGGCGAGCGGCGACGAGGCACTCGCGATGGTCGCGAAACAGCCGCCAGACTTGATCCTCCTCGACATCATGATGCCCGGGATGGACGGTTGCGCGCTGGTCCGCGCTCTCAAGAGCAACCCCGCGACCAAGCACATCCCGACGATCATGATCAGCGCGCTCGACGATCGCGATAGGCGGATGTTGGCGTTGTCCGCCGGCGCCGAGGAGTACCTCACCAAGCCGGTCGATCGCGCCGAGCTCTCGTTGCGAGTCCGCAACCTCGTCCGGCTCAAGACCAATGCGGACTACCACGACCGCTACGGGCAGATGCTGGAGACCGCGGTCGGCGCTCGCACGACAGCGCTCGCCGAGAGCGAGCAGCGCTTCCGTCAGCTCGCGGAGACGATCGAGCAGGTGTTCTTTCTCACGAACCCGACGGTCACCGAGATCTTCTATATCAGTCCGGCGTACGAGACGATGTGGGGGCGCACCTGCAAGGAGCTGTACGCCGACCCGATGTCGTTTACGGATGCGATCCATCGCGACGATCGAGCCCGGGTGTTCGCCGAGATGATCCCCGCCGGGGTCATGGTGCCGTTCGACATCGAGTTCCGGGTGGTGCGGCCCGACGGCAGCGAGCGATTGGTGCGGGACCGCGGCTACCCGATCTGCAATGACGCCGGCGAGGTCTACCGGTTTGCGGGCGTCGTCGACGATGTCACCGAGAGGCGGATGCTCGAAGGTCAGCTTCGCCAAGCCGGCAAGATGGACGCGATCGGACGGTTAGCCTCCGGCATCGCGCACGACTTCAACAATCTGTTGTCGGTGATCCTCAGCTACAGCGTGTTCCTGTCCGAAGGCATGACCTCTACCGATCCGGCGCGCGCCGACGCCGACGCGATCCACCAGGCTGGAAAGCGCGCGGTCGAGCTGACCCGACAGCTGCTCGCGTTCGGCCGGCAACAGGTGTTGTTACCCACGGTCGAAGACCTTTCGTCGATCGTACAGGGCCTCGACAAGATGCTGCGCCGCTTGATCGGTGAGGACGTCGAACTGACGACCGTGTGTCCACCATCGCTCAGCCGGATCCTGGTCGATCACGGGCAGATGGAACAGGTGATCATGAACCTCGTAGTCAACGCGCGCGATGCGATGCCACAGGGTGGCAAGCTCACGATCGAGACTTCGGAGGTCGTGTTCTCGGACGACCATCGAGCGCACCACGACGGCGTGCAACCAGGCCTGCAGGTCATGCTCTCCGTGAGCGACACCGGCGTCGGGATGGACCGAGCGACGCAAGCGCGCGTGTTCGAGCCGTTCTTCACGACGAAAGAGGTCGGCAAAGGTACCGGTCTCGGCCTCGCCACCGTGTTCGGGATCGTGAAACAGAGCGGAGGGACGATCTCGGTCTACAGCGAGCCCGGCGTGGGCTCGACGTTCAAGATGTACTTCCCGGCGGTGCGTGGCAGGTCAGGGGTCACACGGGTGGAGCCGCAGCGCACCGCGCGTGCGACCCTGCGCGGATTCGAGACGGTCCTCGTGCTCGACGACGATGCCGACGTCCGTCAGCTCGCGTGCGCGATCCTGCGCAAATACGGTTACAACGCGCTCGAAGCCGCGAGCAGCGGCGACGCGCTGCTGCTGTGCGAGCAGCACGAGGCGAGGATCCACCTCCTGCTGACCGACGTCGTGATGCCGCGGATGAGCGGCCGCCAGCTCGCGGAGAGATTGGCGAAGCTACGTCCCGAGATGAAGGTGCTGTTCATGTCCGGCTACACCGACGATGCGGTGGTCCGCCACGGGATTCTCGACTCCACGATCGCGTTCATTCAGAAGCCGCTGACGCCCGAGGCACTCGCCGCGAAGGTGCGAGACACCCTCGGCTCTGCGGAGCCCGGCCGCAGGGCTTGACAACGATACCTAGCAGTCCTATGCATAGAGGCGTGAGGCAAGCGAAGGAACCCGAACGGATCGCGAAGGACCTGATCGCGGCGTCGGCGACCGCGCTCGTACTGTCGATCCTGTCGCGTGGCGAGAGCTACGGCTACGCGATCATCCAAGAGGTGCGATCGCTCTCGGGCGGTCAGCTCGAGTGGTCCGAAGGCATGCTGTACCCGGTTCTCCATCGCATGGAGGATCAGGGCTTGATCGAATCGTTCGAAGAGCGCGGCGACACCGGTCGCAAGCGCAAGTACTACCGGCTGCGCCCCGACGGCCGCCGCGCGCTCACTGAAGAGCGCCGCCAGTGGGACGTCGTGCACGCCGCCCTCACCAAGTCATGGAGACCGGCATGAGTGACGACCGCGATATCGATAGTGCCATCGCAATGTATCGGCTGCAGCTCGTCGCCGAAGCCGAGCTCGCGCGCGGCGACCTCGACGAGATCGAGGACCATTTGCGCACGCTCGCCGCCGAGTTGCGCGCTACCGGCCTCGGAGCTGCCGAGGCGGTCGCCGAAGCAGCGCGCCGACTCGGCGAGCCGCGCTCGGTGGCTCGCGAGCATGCTCGGGTTCGCACCGCATTCGGCGCGAAGCTGTCTCGCGCTCGCGCGTGGAGTGCGACCGCGTTATTTGGGCTGATCCTCATCGGCTGCGCGACCGATCTCCTGCCGTTCGATGGACTGTGGCGCGTGACCGGGATCGAGCTCGGGCTCGGCTGCCTGCTTGCGGTCGCGCTGGCGGCCCGGCTGAGCTGGGCGCGCCCAATCGTGCTCGGTGGCGCAGCGTTCTTTTTGCTGCCGGCGATCATGTGGCGCGTCATCAGCCCCGGGTTCGGCGTCCTGACGCTGAGTTGTTGGGCAGGGCTCGTCGCGTTCCTCGCGCCGTGGCGGCGCGGAGAGCTCACCGCGAGCGGGTTCGCGCTCGCGCTCCAAGTTTGGGCGTTCGGTGCCGCGGTGTATGCACTCGGGTTCCAGATCTCGACCCCCGATGGCATCCATCACGCGTCGTTCGGTGCGATCGCGGCGTTTGCCGCGGCGATCGTCGCGGTCGCAGGGGGAGTCCTGCGTGCGCGCTGGAGTGCGATCGCATCCGCTGGATCGGCGCTGTCTCTCGGTGCAGTGCTCGTCGAGCTCGCGCCGCTCCATTTCCGCATGTCTCACGCCGACCTGTTTCAGGTGGCGACCGTAACCCTTATCTCCTCCGGCGCCGTCGCAGCACTAACCGGGACGGTCATCGCTTGGCGTGGTGCGCGCTCCACGTTCGGAAACCTACGGGCCATCCTCGACCGCGGCTAGAACCGTCATGACCGACCTGGAACACGCCATCGCAGCGTACCGCGCCGAGCTGTGCGCGCACGCCGATGTCGCCACCGCCGATCTCGACGAGCTCGAGGATCATTTTCGCTGCGCGGTCGAACAGCTGCGCAGCGCCGGCATGACGAGCGAACGCGCGATCGCCGAGACCCTCGCGCGGATCGGCGCGCCTCGGCCGCTCTCGCGCGAGCACGTCCGCGTGCGTACGCACTTCGGGACGCGGCTGTCGCGCGCACGAGCCTTGGCCGCTGCCGCGGTGCTGATGCCGACCTACATCGCATTCGTGCCGGGCGCGGCTCGGATGTTCACGGTCGGAGGGTTCGGCATCAACCTCGTGCTCAGCGGCGCGATGCTCGCGGCGTTGATCGCCGGCGCAGCGTGGGCGCGGCCGATCATGCTCGGCGCCGTGCTGTCGTCGCTCGCGCAGACCGCAATCGACCAAGCGATCGGTGGCGGTGCCCTCGACCTCGCTCGACTCGCGGCGTTCGCGGCGGCGGCGTTGTTGCTCGCGCCGTGGCGGCGTGGCGAGCTGCCGGTCACGGCCCTCCGGCTCGCGCTGCTCGGCCCGGTCTACACGGCGGCGGACGCGCTGTTCAATACGCAGGGCTGGGCCCCCGGCGCACATCTCCTCGACCGTCCGTCGGGGCTGGTCGCATTCGTCGCGGTCGGGGTCGCCGGCGTCGGCGGCATCGTGCGCGCGCGCTGGGCAACGCTCGGCGCCGCGGTCGCCGCAATCGCACTTGCACTCGGTATTCCCGGGCTGTGGGCGCTCGCGGTACAGATGCGGATTTGGCATCCGACGCCGTGGCTGCTCGACATGGTGTGCACGCTCGTTCTCGGCATCGCCTGCGCAACAACGAGCGCGCTGCTCGGCTCCGCAAACCTCGGCGCCGTGCGCGTGAGGGTGACCCGATGACCGAGCTCGACGCCGAGCCGCATCGTGAGCGCGATAGGCGCCGGATCGGCTAGGATGGCGCGCGGTGCAGCTGGCTTCCACGATCCGAGGCGTTTCGTATCGCTTCGCCTCGGTCAAAGAGGTGCTCGCGAAAGCGAACCCGCCGAAGAGCGGCGACGATCTCGCCGGCGTGTCGGCGCGGGACCCGGTAGAGCGCGTCGCGGCGCGCGCGGTGCTCGCGAACATGACGCTCGCCGAGCTGCGCGCGAACCCGGTCGTGCCGTACGAGGTCGACGAGCTGACCCGCCTGATCGAAGACGAGCTCGACGACCAAGCGTATCGCGCGGTCTCGCATCTCACGGTCGGCCAGTTCCGCGAATGGCTGCTCGACATCTCGACCACCGGCCCGACGCTGCGCGCGGTCGCTCCGGGCCTGACGCCGGAGATGGTCGCCGCCGCCGCGAAGTTGATGTCGAACTTCGATCTGATGACGGTCGGCGCGAAGTGCCAGGTCGTCGTACGCGCGAACTCGACGCTCGGGTTGCCCGGGCGGCTGTCGTCGCGCTGCCAGCCGAATCATCCGACCGACGACGTCGAAGGCATCCTCGCGTCGATGCGCGAAGGCTTGTCGTACGGCTGCAGCGATGCGGTGATCGGCGTCAACCCCGCGACCGACACACCCGAATCGACCGCCGAGATTCTCACCGCGATCGACGACGTGCTGAAGCGCAACGCGATCCCCACGCAGCATTGCGTGCTGTCGCACGTCACCGTTCAGATGAAGGCGCTCGAGCTCGGCTGCCCGATGGACTTGATGTTCCAATCGCTCGCCGGCACCGAGGCCGGCAATCGCGCGTTCGGGATCAGCGCGAAGCTACTCGACGAAGCGTGGGCGATGATGAAGGTGAAGGGCACGGCGAAGGGCGGCAACCGGATGTACTTCGAGACCGGCCAAGGATCGGCGCTCTCGAGCGCGGCGCATCACGGCGCGGATCAAGTCACGATCGAAGCGCGCGCGCACGGCCTGGCGCGGCGCTACAAGCCGTTCCTAGTCAACACGGTCGTCGGGTTCATCGGCCCCGAGTATCTCGAAGACGGCGCGCAGATCTCTCGAGCCGCGCTCGAAGATCACGCGATGGGCAAGCTGCTCGGTCTACCGATGGGCTGTGATGCGTGCTTCACGTACCACTCGAAGATGTCGCAAGACGAGCTCGAGAGCCTCGAGGTGCTGCTCGGCGCCGCGGGTTGCACCTACTTGATGTCGCTGCCGGTCGGCGACGACATCATGCTCAACTATCAATCGACGAGCTATCACGACATCCCGACGATCCGCCGCTTGCTGCACAAGCGCGCGACCCCGGAGTTCGATGCGTGGCTCGACGCCGCCGGGATCTGGAGCGGCGACGACCCCGGTCCGAAGTTCGGCGACGCCACCGCGATCCGTTGAGTCAGTTCGTGCGTTGCGCCGGTGACGCGCTGTCGAGCTTGCCGTAGAGGATCGAGATCCAGATCCAGCCCGGTGTCCGGCCGCCGGGCGGATCCTGATACACGCCGATGCCGACGCGGTGGAACTTATTTGCGGTCATCAGCCTGGCCGGGTCGATCTCGTCGAGCGTGACGATCCGCGCCGCGGCCTCCGAGACGCGCGAGTAATCGAACCCGGTGTTCGTCGTGATGTATTCGGCGAGCTGATCGCCGGTCGCGCCCGCGGCCTCGGCTTCGGCGAGCCGTGTCGCGACTGCCGACAGTCGGGGTGCGAGCACGAGCGGGACCGGAGACACCGCGGACAGCTTCGCGAGCACCGCGGCCTTGACCGCGTCGGGATCGCTACGCGACGGGATGCCGGCGAGCTCGATCGCGACGTAGAGCTGGCCGTCGCGGCCACGCGCCGCGCCGACGCCGACATGAGTGTAGTCGGCCGGTCGCGGCGAGCCGGCCTTGCTGTCGCGGGGCGAGCCCCCATCGGCGATCGACGAGCGAAAGCCGGGGTCGTTCATGATCCGCTCGGCGACCGCACCGAGATCGCCCGCGGCGAGCACGGTCTCGCCGACACGCGGCGGCTCGAGGCCGGCGTGGCGTAATCGGTCGCGCGCGGAGCCGCCGAGATCGTGGGACACCTCGTGCGCTCGCGCGCTGCGCTCGGCGTGCTCGCGCGCCGCGTGGTCGAGCCGGATGTCGCTGCGTAGTACCGGCAAATCGGCCGCCGCGCGCTCGCGGTTGATGATCGCGGCCAGTGCGGGCGCCGGATCGGGCGCGGCGGCGTTCGCGACCGGCTCGATCCGGTAGACCGGCGTCGGCTCGGCGTAACACACGATCGGGATGACGCCGATTCCGACCGGCGCGTTGCTCGGATCGCACGCCTCGATCGCTAGCCACTGTACGCCGACGTGCGCGCCGCACGCGATCGTCGCGGCGAAGTGGTGGTCGCCGATCGCGGTCACCGCGGGATGGTCGACGGTCTGGTCCTCGTGCGTGAGGTTGAGGTGCGGCGCGTGGAGCTGTGGATCGAGTAGAGCATCGAGCTCGGCTGAACCGCCGAACGGCAACGCGCGCGGCAACGGCTCCGCGAGCGTCATCAGCGGGGCACCAGTGACGATCGCGACCCGGCGCCCTCGACCAGCGATGCCGATTCCGTGTTCGGCGCCGCGCAACGCCGACAGCTTGGTAGCGAGCGCGTCGACCAGCGCATCGGCCGAGTCCGCGCCGCTCACCTCTACGAGCACGACCGGCTCGATCACGCCGTGACGAAACAGCGCAAACCGAATCGCCTCGTCGTCGCGCGCCGGACCGCCGCGTGCGATCGCGTCGGCGACTTCGGCGGCGGCAGCGGAGATCCGGCGATCGCGCACGTACGAGCTCGCCGGCCAGCTGCGCGCGACCACCGCAGCTTCGGCAGCGTCGGCGATCGGATCGAGTGCGGGCGACGCGGTGCGCTCGCCATAGCCTGCCTCGTCGCCGGAGCCGCCGAGCGCGATCGAGGGTGCGAGCGGCGTCACCACCGGCGCGGTGTCGGCCCCCGTGATCGGCGCCGCGGCATGCGGCAGCGGATGACACGCCGCCACGGCGATCGCGAACGCTACGCCGCGGCTCATCACCGCATCATCCCACGGCCGAGCACGCCTCGCGTTACGAGTCGATTAACGCAACGCCCCGTGCTGCTCGCTCGCGCGCGCCGCGCTTGCGCGGACGACCGGCCGAGTCGGCGATGCTTTTGCGTGCGAGCGAGCAGTGGCGTGGTATCGCCGTGAGGTGACGATTCGATTCGCCGTGGTTTGCTTGCTCGCCGCATGTGGCTCGCACTCCGTGCCGGTCGGCGAGCTCGTCGGTGGCGTCGACGTGACCGACGAAGTGACGCGAATCCACTACGAGGGACGCGACGTCCCGGTCGAAAAGATCGCCGCCGCCCAACAGTGGGGGCTGCCGGTCTCGGGGACCGCCACCGTCGCGATCGCGGTCGATGTTCCGCGCGTGAACGCGGTCGACGACTACTCGCGCGCGACCGGCACGATCCGAGTGATCTGCAAGGCGTGCAAGGTCGGCGACGATGTCGCGAAGCTGACGTCGCCGTTAGGTGCGATCGACTTCGGCCACATCGCGGTGCCTGACTTCGAGCTGGCGATCGACGTCGCGAACGGCAAAGCGGTGGTGTCCACGTGGAGGTTCGATTCGCCCGACGTCGTGTTGGAGGTCGCGCTCGAGCTCGAGCTCGCTCGCCGATTCGATGACTCGACGGTCAACGGATGCATCAGGTTTCATCCGACCGGCGGGTTGATGCAGCACGCACCGACGACGGCCGCCGCCCTGCAAGCGACCGGCGCCGACATGCATGCCGATGGCAACTTCCAGATCAAGCTCAGCGGCAAGGTCCGCGATCCTCGCCGGCTCAACGCCGAATGCGGCGACTCCGCGCCGCGAACCTTGCGTCATCCCTAGCGCCGTGATGACGTACGCTGCGTGAGTCGAACCCGGCAGCTGATGGACGCGCTGCGCGACAAGCTCGGCAGCTCCGATCCGTTGCCGCCCGCGCCGGCGTTGCCGACGATTCCGCCGCCGCCCGCTCGGGTCTACACGCCGCGGCCCGAGCGCTCGCCGTTCGCTGCAGTCGCCGCACGTCATACGACCGCGCTGGTCGGCATCGGCCATGTCGGCACGCGCTACGCCACCGATGTCGTGTTGCAGTTCCAAGCCGAGCTCGCGGTCGCGCACGGAGCGGTCGATGCGTTGTTGCCGGATGGCTGGGCCGCGCATCACGGCTTCTTGGGCTTGGCGACCCGCGTCGCCGATCACCGCGAGTTCTTGCTGCGTCCGGATCTCGGACGTCGGCTGTCGGACACGTCGCTCGCCGATTTGCGCGCAAAGGCGCTCAAAGGCCCCGACGTTCAGATCATCGTCGCCGACGGATTATCTGCGGTCGCATGCATCGCTTCCGGCAAGCAACTATACGACGCGGTCGCCGCGGCATGCACCGCGCGCAAGCTGAGCGTCGGCACGCCGATCGCGGCGCGGTTCGCGCGCGTGTGGCTCGAAGACGAAATCGGCCAAGTGGTTGGCGCGAAGGTCGCGATGATCCTGCTCGGCGAACGCCCCGGCCTCGGCACCGGCGACGGCCTGTCCGCGTACGTCGTCTACAATCCGAAACTCGGCAACACCGACGGAGATCGCAACATGATCTCGAACATCCATCCGCGCGGCATTCCGATCGCCGAAGCTGCGGCGCGACTCGCCGGATTTGCCGCCGCGATGATCGAGCAGAAGACCAGCGGCGTCGGATTGGACCTCGCCCGGATCGGCGAAACCAGCGAACGTGCGCCGCGGGCGCCGCAAGTCCGCCAGAAGCTCGTGGAGATCGCATGATCCTCGAGCCCATTGTTCCGACCGTGCTCTCGGTCCGCCGGCTGCCGAACGCAGATCCCGCGCTGATCCGCGGTTACGGCGGCGACCCGGAGCGCCATCGCTCGCTCGGCCTGGTGACCTGCGACCAAGACGACGCGATGTACGTCGCGCTCGACGAAGCGACGAAGCACGCGCAAGTCGACGTCATCTTCGCGCGCAGCTTCTACGCCGGCGCAGCGCACGCGAGTGGCCGGCTGTCGGGCGAGATCCTCGGCGTGCTCGGTGCGGCCGAGCCCGAAGCGATCGATGCCGGACTCGAGGCGCTGCTGCGTTGCCTCGCGCACGACGCGTGCTTCTACGACGCCGATGGCAAGCGCACCGTCACCGTGTTCCCGCACGTCATCGCATCGCTCGGCGAGTACTTGTCGCGCGAAGCCGGCTTGTCGGTCGGCGAGCCGATGGCGTACCTCGTCGCACCTCCGCTCGAGGCGACGATCGGGCTCGACGCCGCGCTCAAGGCCGCCGACGTCCGCAGCGTGCGCATCACCCCGCCGCCGACCGAGACAAACTTCGCGTGCGCGTGGCTGACCGGCACGCTCGACGCGTGCGAAGCGGCCGCGCTGGCATATGCGGCGGCCGTGGTCGATGTCGCCGCCTCGCCCCGGTGAGCGACTTCCAGCTGTAACTTGCTGGTCTCTGACTCGGATGCGAGCGAAGCGAGCCGGCGCGCTGCAGCGTTTCTCGCTCGCCCGGATCCGCTGCTCGTCGATCGCGCGTTCGATCCGTCGCTGTGCGCGTACTGTGACGAATCGCGCCGAGTGGAGTGCACCGCGTGCACCCGACCGATGTGCGAGCTCCACCGCCCGTGGCAGCCCGACGCGTTCTGTTACGCATGCGAGGCTGAATGGCGACGCGGCGCCCGCCGGCGCCAGATCGTGCTGGCGCTGGCCGTGATCCTCTGGATGGCCGTCGTCACCGCCGCGATCGGCGGCATCATGGCCATCACTGACGCGTCGACCATCGGTTTCGGGGCGTTGCTCCTCCCGGTCGTCAGCGCCGTTCCGTGCTACCTGCGGCTCGAG
>CAZDGY010000014.1:15836-22319 GCA_964504685.1 uncultured Kofleriaceae bacterium
CGGGGCGTTGCTCCTCCCGGTCGTCAGCGCCGTTCCGTGCTACCTGCGGCTCGAGCGCTCGATGCGCCGCCGCTTCGATCGCCGCGGCTCGTTGCCCCCGGCCGCGATTGCCCGACGAATTCAGCCCTAAATAATCGTAGCTTACGCGGGGGGCGGCGGCGCTCAACGAAACTTCGCCTGCGTGACACCCACGCGGCGGGTCGTGCGTCTACATCGCATGGTCAAGCTGCGCCGTTACGTCGCCGCCGGGTTTCTGCTGTTCATGGCCGTGCTCTGGGGCGTTGGCGCCACCCGCGCCGGCTCCAAGCTCGACGCGTTCTGCGCTGCGATCTTCGCGCTCGGCGACCTGATCGCCGCGACCGCGTTACTCCGCCGCTGGTTTTGGGGCCGCTGGGTCGGGCTCGGGATCGGCCTGGTCGGCACGCTCAACATCGCGGTCTGGCTCGCGCTCGGCTACGGCTCGTCGGTCGCGCTGCATCCGCTGCTCGTCGCGCAGGGCATCGGGTTCCCGTCGCTGATCGCGCTGCTCCTCGGTGAAGCGATGCGCCGCGAATTCGAGCTCAGGCGGTCGCGCTTCAACCACTGGGATTTCACGAAGCCGAACATGCACTTGTTGTCGTGGTCGGTCGTCCTCAACATCGCGACCGCGCCGATGCTGCTGTGCTACGGCTGCTCGCCCGCGCTGCCGATCAGCAACGCGGTCCGCTGCGTCGCGATCGCAGCCGCCGCCGCGCTCGCGGTCGCGGTCGTGCTCGTCATCCTGTGCCGATCGATCGGCCTGTTCGTGATGACCGCGGCGGGGGTCGCCACCGTTGCCTTAGGCGTCCACGCTTTGCCGCTTGCACTGCATTCTCACGATGCAAGCCAAACCTTTGTAACGACCCTGACGCTCGCTGCATTCCCCCAGGGCATCCTCGCGGCCGCGGGCTCGATCATCGTGTTCGCACGCCCGATCGCGCGGTTTGTGCGGGCCCGCTGATCGATTACCATCTGGGGCCTGTGGACGCGGCTGCTACTCATGACTCGCTGCTAGGCGAGACGCTCGACGCTCGTTACCGAATCGTTCGCGAAATCGGGCGCGGCGGTATGGGCGTGGTCTACGAAGCCGAGCACGTCCAGCTCGGCAAGCGGGTCGCGGTCAAGGTCATGCTCGAAAAGTTCGCGCAGGACGCCGATGCGATCGCGCGGTTCCAACGTGAAGCGCTCGCCGCGAGCCGGATCGGCAACGCGCACATCGTCGACGTCCAACACATCGGCGTGTCTGGGGATGGCCGACCGTTCGTCGTGATGGAGCTGCTGTCCGGCGCTTCGCTGTCCGACATCCTGCTGCGCACCGGTCCGATGGAGCCATGGCGCGCGATCGACATCATGCGCCAGACGCTGCGCGCGGTCGGCGCCGCTCACGCCAAAGGCATCATCCACCGCGATCTCAAGCCCGATAACATCTTCCTCGTCGACGACAAAGATCAGCACGACTTCGTCAAGCTGCTCGACTTCGGGATCTCGAAGATCCTCAACATCGGCGAAGACATTCCGACCCGGCTGACTACGACCGGCATGGTCATGGGGACGCCGCTGTACATGGCGCCCGAACAAGCGATGGGCGTCGAGATCGATCCGCGCGTCGACCTCTACGCGTGCGGCGTGATCCTGTACGAGATGCTCGCCGGTAAGCCGCCGTTCGACGGCGCGACGTATCCGATCCTGATCGCGAAGGTGCTGACCGCATCGCCGCCGCCCCTCGGCGATGTCCGGCCCGGGCTGCCGGCGAACCTGTGCGCCGCGGTCCACCACGCGCTGCAGAAGGAGCCGGAGGATCGAGTCGCGACCGCCGACGCGTTCATCGCCGAGCTCCATCACGAGCACAGCGTCTCGCAGCTCGCACTCGCCGGTACGGTCGGCGTTTCGAGCTCGGTCGCCCATGCGATCACGCGACCGCCGACGCCCCGTCGCCGCTGGCCCTACGCGGTGGTCGCGGGCGTAGTCGTCGTCGGCGCGGCGATCGCGATCGTCGCTGCGAACAACGGCGGCCAGACTGCATCCGGCGCGACGTCACCGCCTCCGACGCCGGTTGCGCCTGCGGTTGCGACGACCGGCACGCTCGAGATCAAGACCATCCCGCCCGGCGGCCGGGTCAGCATTGACAACGCCGAGTCGGGCAGCACGCCACTCGCGGTGACCGTCAAGGCGGGTAACCATCACCTCCACATCGATCTCCCCGACTACCTCGCGGTCGACGAAGACGAAGACGTCCCCGCCGGCGAGCGCACGTCCGCGGTGATCACGCTGCAGCCCGCACCGCATATCGCGGTCGGCGTCGGTTCGGGCTCGGGCTCGGTAAAAACCAAGCCGACTGGGCTAAAGACGGTCGCGAAGTTGCCGCCGGCGACGTCAAAGCCAACCGAGGCCGGGCCATCCGCCGACACGCAGTCGGTGACGTCGCCGCGCTCCGATCGTCCGCACGGCGTCACGCCCGAGCCTCCCGGCGCTGGCTCGGGGTATAAGCCGAATCCTTACTGATGCGCGTTGGCTCGCTCGTCCTCGCCGTCCTCGTGGTGTCAGGACTCTGCGCGCGCGGCGTCCGAGCCGACGAACGCGACGACGCTCGCGCCGCGTTTTCCGCCGGTGAAGCGGCCGATCGCGCGAAGGACTGGCGTGGCGCGATCGAGCACTACATGCGCGCGTACGAGCTGGTGCCCCACCCGTTCGCGATCTTCAACATCGCGACCGACTACGAGCGACTCGGCCAATTGCGCGAGGCCGCGACTTGGTATCAGCGTTACCTCGAAGCCGCGCCGACCTCTCCGGATCGCGCGAAGGTCGCGCAGACGCTCGGCGAGCTGCGGACGCGACCCGGCTCGATCACCGTGCGCTCGTTGCCCGACGGCGCGACCGTCTCGATCGACGGCGGCAACGTCGGCACGACGCCGTACAGCGGCACGATCAAAGGCGGCAACCACCGGATCATCGTCGCGAGCGGCGGGCAGATCGAGCATCGCGAGATCACGACCGAGTATGGCGACCCGATCGACGTCGTCGTCAACCTCGGCGGCGCGAGCGGCGAGCTCGTCGTGACCTCGGTTCCCGAAGGCGCGCTCGTCACGGTCGACAATCGATCGGCCGGGGTCACACCCGCGAAGCTGATCGTCGCGCCCGGCCCGCACGAGGTGAAGCTGTCCGCCTACGGTTACGCGCCGTACACGTTCACCGCGCAGGTCCCGGCGAATGACACGTCGCGGGTCGACGGCGTGCTGACTCGGATGAACGCGATCGGCGATGACTCCACTCCCCCGGGCGGCGGTATCGTGCAGCCACCCGGCAGGATCGCCGCTTCGTATACCGTCGGCTTCGTCGGCGGCGCGGACCTCGGCGGGCGCGGCGGATTGTACGAAGCCGAGCTCGGCGGTCGACTCGCTCGCTACGAGGCCGCGCTTCGCATCGGCAGCCTCGCAGGAGGACTGTCGCTTGGGTTCGTCGTGCGTTGGATGCTGCTCCAGACGCGCGTCACGCCGTACATCGCGGTCGCGTTCAACTACGGCGGTGGCGCCGCGCCTCCGCCCGCGGCCGGCATGGGCAGCGGCTCGAGTGGGATCAGCGGCTATGCGTGGGAAGCCGACGCCGGCCTGCGCTGGGACATCGTCAAAGCCGATCCGCTCGGCGTGGCGTTGCTCGCGCAGATCGGCGCCGCGTACTACACGGTCGGCGACTCCGAGGAAGGAAACCAGCAGACCGGCGCGATGTACCCGGTCCAGCTGATGATCCAGCTGGTGAAGAAATGATCAAAAGCCGCGGCGCGATCCTGGCGCTGCTCACCGGCCTCAACTTCCTCAACTACATCGATCGCTACGTCCTGGCGTCGGTGCTCAAGCACATCACCTCGGACCTCCAGCTTTCGCACTTGGAAGCGGGCCTCGGCGGTAGCGCGTTCATGGTCGGCTATTTCATGACCGCGCCGCTGTTTGGCGCGCGCGCCGACAAGGGCAATCGCAAAGGCCTGATCGCTTTCGGCGTGCTCGTGTGGAGCCTCGCGACCGTCGCCACAGGGTTATCGAGCGGCCTCGTCGCGTTCCTGATCGCGCGCATGTTCGTCGGCATCGGCGAAGCGAGTTACGCGACGCTCGCGCCGACGATCATCGACGACATGACGCCGCCCGAGAGCAAGAACCGCACGCTCGCGATCTTCTATCTCGCGATTCCACTCGGCTCCGCGATGGGCTTCATCATGGGTGGCGTGATCGACACGCACATCGGCTGGCACGAGGCGTTCTTCATCGCCGGCGCGCCTGGTGCGTTGCTCGCGTTGACGTGCCTATTGATCGTCGAGCCGCCGCGCAAGCTCGCTGCGGCGAAGACCAACATCGTGGAGAACCTGCGGGTGCTCGCGAAGATCCCGCTGTTCCGCCGAGCGGTCGTCGGCTACTGCGCGTACACCGCGGCACTCGGCGCGTTCGCGTACTGGGGGCCGGAGTTTCTCGGCACGCGCTTCGAGATCACGACCGAGAAATCCGGATTCTGGTTCGGCGTCACGACGGTGATCAGCGGGACGATCGCGACGCTGGTCGGCGGGCGTTGGGCCGACCGCACGGTGCGCGAGTTGCCCGCGGTCGATCCTGATGCGCCGCACGACGCTCGCGAGAATCGCGTCGCGATCAACGCGCTGCTCCGAATCTGCGCGCTCGGCATGGTCGTCGCCGCGCCGCTCGGGGTCGTGACGTTCTTCATGCCGTCGCTGCCGACGTTCCTGGTCCTCACGTTCTTCGTCCAGCTCGGCCTGTTCGTGTCGACCTCGCCGGTCAACGCGATCGGGTTACGCTCGGTGCCGCCGTACCTTCGGGCGAGCGCGATGGCCGCGATGATCTTCGCGATCCATCTGTTCGGCGACCTGTGGTCGACCGCGGCGCTCGGCCTGTTGCGCGACTTGCTACCGATGCTGCTCGCGATGATGGCGCTGCCGCTGACGTTCGCGCTGTCTGCCTACTGGTGGTGGCCGCGCAAACGCGAAGCCGAATAAGTTATCGTCGCGCCATGAAGCTCGCGGCGGTGGCGGTGGTGGTGGGATTGACCGGCTGTGGCCAATCGTTCGTGTTCGGCGTGGGCGGCGGATTTGCCGCAACCGACGGCAAGGTGACGATCGACGGCAAGCCGATCGCGACGTCGCTCGCGAACGGCCTGTTCACGTTCACCTACGAGGACACGTCGGCCAGCAACTACGCCGCGGCCAAGCAAGATGTCCGGCTCGCGATCGTGTTTCTCGACGGCGACACCACGCTCGCGACCGCGACGTTGATGCCGGGCCAGTGCGACTTCGCACTGCCGGCCGCGCCGACGATCACGGGCGAGACGCAAGAGGTCGGCCTGCTCGGAGGCGCGGTCGTGATCACCGGCGGCGTATGTGCCGACGACCACGGCGACCAATATCGCTTCACGAGCCCGTGAGCTGCCGGCCGCGCGCCGCCGTGATACACCCGCGGCGTGAAGATCCACGAGTACCAAGGCAAAGAGCTGTTTCGGAAGTACGGCGTGCCGGTGCCGTTCGGAATCCCGGCGATGACCGTCGACGAGGCGATCGCGGCGATCCCGAAGGTCCAAAAGGAATCGGGCAGCGAGGTCGTCGTCGTCAAGGCGCAGATCCACGCAGGTGGGCGCGGCAAGGGCGGCGGCGTCAAGGTCGCGAAGACCAAGGCCGATGCCGAGGCCGCGGTCAAAGCGATCTACGGCATGCAGCTCGTCACGCATCAGACCGGGCCCGAGGGCAAGAAGGTCCAGCGCCTGCTCGTCGAGCAAGGCCTCGCGATCGAGCACGAGTACTACCTCGGCATGCTGCTCGACCGCGGCACGGGCCGGATCACGGTGATGGCGTCGACCGAAGGCGGCATGGACATCGAAGAAGTCGCCGCGCACCGCCCCGAGAAGATCTTGAAAGAGCCGATCGATCCCGCGACCGGCTGGTGCGACTGGCAGTCGCGCAAGCTCGCGAAGGAGCTCGGCATGACCGGCAAGGTCGCGACCGAGCTCGGCAAGTTCTTGAAGGCGCTGACCAAGTGCAACGAGGAGATGGACTGCTCGTTGCTCGAGATCAACCCGCTGGTCTCGACCAAAGACGGTCGAGTGCTCGCGCTCGACGCGAAGATCAACTTCGACGACAACGCGCTGTATCGCCATCCCGAGCTCGAGGCGTGGCGCGACCCGAACGAAGAGGACGCGCAAGAGATCGAAGCGAAGAAGTGGGACCTCAGCTACATCTCGCTCGACGGCAACATCGGCTGCATGGTTAACGGCGCCGGCCTCGCGATGTCGACGATGGACATCATCAAGTTCTACGGCGGCAAGCCGGCGAACTTTCTCGACGTCGGCGGCGGCGCGACTGCCGAGAAGGTCACCGCTGCGTTCAAGATCATCACGAGCTCGCCCGATGTGAAGGCGATCTTCGTCAACATCTTCGGCGGCATCATGAAGTGCGACACGATCGCCGCGGGCGTGATC
>CAZDGY010000015.1:0-2343 GCA_964504685.1 uncultured Kofleriaceae bacterium
GGCGCGCGGCGCCGCGACTCGATATCGCCGGAGACTTTGCGATCCGGCGCAGCGACGGCGACGCGATCGACGGGCCGGCGCCGCTTGCCCAAGCGAGCTCGGTCGGCGAGAGCGGTGAGGTCATCGCGCCCGCGATCGTGCTGCGCGCGACGCTGCGGCTCGATGCTCGCGGCGCGAGCGCGCTCGGCGGCGAGCTCCGGCGCGACGGAGCTGGCGATTCGGGGTGGACCGGTGCGCGCGCGACCGCACGGATCGCGCTGCCATACGCACTCGCGGCTGCGAGCGAGCTCGAGCTCGTGATTCCAGATCACGATCGAGGCCTCGGCCGGGTTTGGCCGTGGGCGCTCGCGGCAATCAGCCGGAGCTGGGGCGCGTGGCACGCCGCGGTCGCGCTCGAAGCTCAATCGTCGCCCGAAGATCGGAGTCGACTCGACGTGCTCGCGCAGCTCGGCCGCAGTTGGGGGACGCGATGAAGCGCGCGATCGTGCTGTACGCGATCGTCGGGCTCGCCGCGTGCGCGAGCGTGCTCGGGCTGACGCGCAGTGGCCCGCAGGCGTTCCCGCATCGCGCGCACGCGGTCGCCGGCGTGCCATGTACGCGCTGTCATGTGGGGCTCGAGCGCGACGATGGCGCGACGCTGCACATCCCGGACGCGGCGTTGTGCACGACATGCCACGCCAAGCCGCACGACTCGCATCCGTGTCTCGCGTGTCACACCGCACCGAACGCAGCCGGCGATCTCGCCGATGCGCGCGCGCATCTCGTTTTCGATCACGCCACGCACGCGGCACCGAGCCGCGGCGATTGCATCCGGTGCCACGTCGGCGTGGCCGAAGGCGATCAGCACCTCCGCCCGCCGATGGCGACGTGCTTCCGCTGTCACGATCACGACGCCGCGCGCGACGCCCGCAAGTGCGACGCCTGCCACAAGGGGCTCGAAGACTCGAACACGCTGCCCGAGACCCATCTCGCTCACGACGGCGACTGGTTGCGCGAGCACGGCACGCGCGCCGCGTCGTCGGGCGATCTCTGCCAGTCGTGCCATCGCGACGAGTTCTGCGCCGAGTGTCACGGCAAGACCGTGGCGGTGTTGCCCGCGACCGCGCACTTCGCGGATCCGATGGCGACGACGATCCATCGCGCCGGCTTTGCATCTCGCCACGCTCTCGAAGCGCGCGCGGAACCAGGCGCATGCACGACCTGCCATTCCCCGGATCGGTGCGCGAGCTGCCACACCTCGCTCGGCATCTCCGGCAACGGTCAGCTCAGCCCGCATCCGCCCGGCTGGGTCGGCCCGACCGGCGCGAGCAACGCGCACGGCCGCGAGGCGCGTCGCGATCCCAGCGCATGCGCGAGCTGTCATGACGGAGCCGGGCAAGCGCTGTGCGTCGGCTGTCACAAGGTCGGCGGTGTCGGTGGCAATCCGCACCCGATCGGATGGCGTAGCAAGATCGCGCTGAGCGCCATGCCGTGCCGGATGTGTCATCCGACAGGGTCTCGGCCGTGACTCGCGCGGCGATCGTCATCGCGATCGTCGCGCTCGGCTGCGGCGGGCGCAAACACCGACCGCCCGAGCAAGTGCCGGCGACGTACCGGGAGGTCGCGGCGAGCGCCGGTCACTTGGCACACGTCGGGAAGGTCGCGTGCGCGAAGTGTCACGGCGACCAAGGCTTCGCTCCACCGCCGAGCGATCTGTGCGCGACTTGCCATGCGGTCGCGACACCGCTCCATGGCGGCATCGGCGCGCCGTCGTGCCAGGACTGCCATTCGTTCGGCCGGGACACCGCGATCTCGAAGACGAACTGCATGCGCTGCCACGACAAGCCGCAGGATGGCAACCACGCGGTCGGCGCGCATCACGAGCTGCCGTGCGGCGATTGCCACCGCGCGCATGTATCGCCGTCGCTCGCTCCGAAGCAGTGCACCGAATGCCACGCCGATCGCGAGACCAAGCACGCGGGGTTGCGCGGGTGCCTCGATTGCCATCGCATGCACGAGAGCGATCACGCAGCGGATAGTGGCTGCGCGCGCTGTCACTCGACGCAGACCGAGGCGCGGCTGCACATCGACGAACGCGCGATCACGTCAGGTCACACGAAGTGCACCGGCTGTCACGTGCCGCATCGCTTCGGCAAGACCGAGGTCAAGCCATGTACGGAGTGCCATCGCGATCGGCCGGTGCTCGCGCCGGCGGCTCACTCGCGCTGCACGCTCTGCCACTCGCCGCACGACGACAAGCCGCGCGCATGCACGAGCTGTCACCAGCAAGATGTCAAACACCCGGAGGTGAACGGCCAGCCGTGCACCGGCTTCGGCCAGAACGGGGTCCTCGACATCAACCAG
>CAZDGY010000015.1:2353-21865 GCA_964504685.1 uncultured Kofleriaceae bacterium
GCCCGCGAAAGCCGTCGCCTGCGCGACCTGTCACTCATCGCATCCGACCCATGCGAAGGCGCAGTGTCTCGACTGCCACACCGCCCACGGCGGACCGCCGGCGCTGACCGCTTCGCTGTGCGCACGTTGTCATGCGAACGAGACCGCGCACGCCGCCGGCACTGGCCACGCGAACTGCACGACGTGTCACGCGAGTGCGGCGCACGCGCCGGCAACTCCGCCGCCGGCGTGCAAGCAGTGTCATGCAAAAGAGGCGGCGAGCACACCGACCGGGCACTCGACCTGCGCGAGCTGCCACCAACCGCACTCGCCGCGCTCGACGCCGAGTTGCGCGTCATGTCATGCCGACAAGGCCGCTGCGGGGCATGGCACGCACGTCGACTGCACGAGCTGTCATCGCCCGCACGGGCCCGCTGGCCCGGAAGCGCCGCCGGCATGCACGAGCTGTCATCAGCGCGATCAGCTACCGGGCTTGCACCGCGTCCCGCAGCACGCGACGTGCACGAGCTGTCACGGCGCGCACGAGGCGAAGCCGAAGAGCGATCGCGCGACGTGCTTGACCTGTCACCGCGATCGCGTAAACCACGAGCCGACTGCGAAGACCTGCGCCGGTTGTCACCCGTTCGTCGGGCACTGACGCTACGACGCGGTGATTGGTGCGCGCGACGCGCGGTCTTCGCGCCACGTGTCGACGCTGGTCGCGCTCATTACGAGCAAGGCCGCCATGACTGCGCGCGCACGTGCGGTCAGCGCTGTGATCATCGCCGCCGACCCGAGCCACGGCAGCTGATCGATCAAGCATAGCGAGCCGAGGACGTTGCCGGCCGGACTGAGCAGCGGCACGCCCACGTAGCTTCCGATCACACCTGCGCGAACCAGTGGATCATCCGCCAACGCCGGATGGCTCGCAGCATCGGGAATGATCAGCGGCGCGGGGGAGGTGGCCTCGACGACGTGCTGGCACAGCGACTGATTGCGCGGCACGCTGTCGCGACCGACGAGCTCGCGCGGTAACCCGTAAGCGGCCTTGAGGACCGTACGGTCGCGGTCGACCAGCGTGACCAACACCGTACTGACCCCGAACTCGCGCGCGATCGCAGCGAGCTCCGTCTCGAGCGTCGCATCGGGGCACTTGAGGTCGACGAGTTGCTCCAGCTCGGCCAGTCGAGCTTCTTCGCGCACGCTGGGCTCGCTCGGATCCTCGAGATCGATGAACACGATCGGATCGGATGCGACCATCGCCCCGCGCAATACTTGACGCAGACGATCGGTTTCGATCGTCGGCTCGAACACGGCTGCGATTCCGAGTCGGGACTGGAGGCGCGTCGCATGGCCACGCAGCGCAGCGAACGACGACGTCACGAGAACCGGTACGCGGTCGGCGGTCGCGAGCTTGCGTAGCTCGGCGATCACCGCGAACCCATCGATCTTCGGCAGCGACGGATTCACGATCATCAGCCTCGGTAGTCCTCGCGAGTGCAACGCGTCGATCGCAGCTTGACCATCGTGGACGACGAGAGGCTCGAGTCCGTATTCGCCCGCGAGTGCGCAGCACCGCGTCGTCAGATCAGAGATGTCCGCGATCAGTAGGTAGTCCGCCGCGGTTCCATTGCGCATGCTCGCAGTATGCGCTCGACGCTCGCGATCGGTCAGGGTGTTGTCGGTTAGGGAACGAACGCGTCGCGCATGGATTGCGCGTCGCTGCCTCGGTCATGCGGACCTTGCGCGGGCGCGTGCCGGCTTGCTTACTTGGTCGCGCGACGGTCGAGCATCCCGTCGTTCGCGGCGAGCCAGCGCACGATATCGAGCGCCGAGACCATGCCGATCAGACAGCCACTCTCTGCCACGATCGGCACGTGGTGAACGCCCTCTACGCTCATCATCGTCGCGACGTGGGCGACCGTGGCGCGTTCGTCGAGAGTGAACGCGAGCGGCATCATGAGCTGACGGACGGAGAGCGGCGGCGGCACCTCGGGATTCTTGGAAGCGAGCAGCTGCTCGACCAGATCCTGCTTCGTCACCATGCCGATCGGGCAGCCGTCACGATCGACGACCGGCACGCAGCCGATCCGGCGACGCACGACGAGATCGACCAGCGCATCGACGTCGAGGTCATCGCGCGCGCACACCACGTCTCGACTCATGATCCAGCTCGCCGGGACTGTATCGGCGATCGTGGGAACGCGAGTCTCGAGAGGGTCGACGTCGTCGCTGAACGGAACGCGGACGGTGTGCTCACCTCGGCCTCGGTACACGTGCTGCGTCGATGGGTTGGTCGTAGCCATGAGAACCTCCACCCACTAGCAGCAGCAATCGTCGCGCCAGCCCGCCTACACGTGGGGCGTTGTTTTCCGCGCAAACCCTGCGGTCG
The DNA here is from genome assembly GCA_964504685.1 of uncultured Kofleriaceae bacterium. Taxonomy (GTDB): domain Bacteria; phylum Myxococcota_A; class Polyangia; order Haliangiales; family Haliangiaceae; genus JABFXX01. The sequence goes on from CAZDGY010000015.1 coordinate 4,725, forward strand.
GTCGCGAATGCGCCGCAACCGGTGCTGGGAACTGGTGCGTGAGCCCCCGCCGCGGTAACCGTGTAGGGGAGGAACGGGGCGTGCACCAGGCTACGTACATGCGATTCGGTTCAATTCTTCTGCTCGCGTTATCCGCCTGTAGCACGAGCTACGCCGACCCGCCGCCGAGCAAGCAGTTCGAGCACGACATGATGGCGCGCTTTCACATGCACGAGAGCTACGCGCTGTTCGGGACGATCGAGCATCTCCTCGTTCACGGCAAGCTCGGCGAAGCGCGTGACCTCGCGCGCTCGATCGGCGTCGCGCCCGATGAAGCCGGGCTGTCGGCGTGGGCAACGCAAGCGGCGCTCGTTCGGGATCGGGCAACCGCGCTCGCCAACGCGACGAGCGTCGACGAGGCGTGCCGCAAGGCAGCGAAGTTGGCCGAGGCGTGCGCGAGTTGCCACGTCGACACGAACGCGGTGCCTGAGTTTCGCGTTCCGCCGGAGCTGCCGCCGGATCGGCCGACGCTCGATGCTCGAATGACGCGGCACGTGTGGGCAGTCGAGCGCGTCCGCGAAGGCGTGATCGGAGCGGTCGAGGAGCCGTGGCAAGCGGGGCTCGACGTGCTCGCGCAGGCGCCGTTTCCGTGGCCGGCCGATGATGCTGACCGCGCGCCCCTCGGTCGCCGAATCCACGATGTTGCCGATCGCGCACGCAAGCGAGGCGCGACCGATACTTCAGCCGACCGGGCGACGACCTACGGCGAATTGCTCGTCACGTGTGCCGGCTGCCACGCGCTCGCCGACAAGCCAAAGCGCTAACCGAGTCGGCCACGCCCGTGTGCGCGAGGAGCTGTGCGATCGCGTCAGGCTGCGATGCGTCGCTCGCGAGCGCGGCGCCAGTCAAGGCACGGGTGATGCAGCGGTGTTGGGCATGACGAACACCAGCCAGCCACGTCGTTTCGCCATCGTCGTAGCGATCGACCTGTCGGAATACTCCGAGATCGTCCTCGAGCACGCGATCGATCAAGCCGCTCGCCACGACGCCCCGGATCTGCACGTGCTCACCGTCGTTGGAGAGCGTGCCGACCTGGAAGAAGCGAAGGAGCGCCTAGCCGCGCTCGTCTTGCCGGCGCTCGATGAGCTGGACGAAGTCAACTGGCATGCGCGTCTTCACGTGCGTAGCGGTCGCGCGCACGAGGAAATCTCGAACCTCGCGGCTGAGCTGCGAGCCGATCTGATTGTCGTCGGCCGTTTCGGCTTGCACCACCGCGGAACGCGTCTCGGCAGCGTCGCGAGCCATGTGCTCGATTCGGCTACGTGCCCGACGTTAGTGGTTGGTCTGACCGACGATTCGCCGGACGCGATCACCGCTTGTCCTGACTGTGTCGCCGTCCGCGCGGAGTCCGATGGCGAGCGCTGGTTCTGCGACGCTCACTTGGCGCCGGACCGAGCGGTGCTCGCGACGAGCTTCATCTCCGCAGGGACATGGACCGGGTCTTTGCCGATGTGGTGAAGCGTCCGGGCCGAAACTCAGCGGCTGCCGGCCTTCGATTCTCCGAGCCACCAGCGGCGCCGCGCTCGCGGACCGTAGCTGAGCCCGAACTGACTCATCCCGACGCTGCGGATCGCTTGCGCTGCCTCGTCGGGATCATCGGTGATGATCAGGCGGTCGAGGTCCTCATGCGAGATCGTCGAGCGAGCGAGCAGGGTCTCGCGAAAGAAGCCCACTAATCCGGTCCAGTACTCCGCGCCGAGCAACACGACCGGGAACGCCTTCATCTTGTGCGTCTGGATCAGCACGAGGACCTCGGCAAGCTCGTCGAGAGTGCCGAAGCCACCGGGGGCGGCGATGAACGCGTACGAATACTTGGCGAGCAGCACCTTGCGGACGAAGAAGTAGCGGCATTCGACAAAGCGATCGAGATATGGATTTGGCTTCTGCTCCGCGGGCAGCACGATGTTGCATCCGACCGAGCCGCCGCCGGCTTCGCGCGCGCCGCGGTTAGCCGCCTCCATGACACCCGGCCCGCCGCCGGTCATCACCGTGAAGCCGGCGTTTGCGAGCGCCGCCCCGGTCCGTCTCGCGAGCTCGTAATACGGGTGGGTCTCGTCGAACCTCGCCGAACCGAACACGGTCACGCACGGGCCGACGAAGTGCAGCACGCGAAATCCACGGACGAGCTCGCGGAACACGTCGAGCGCGAACAGGAGCTCCGAGCCGCGCGGGCGAGGCCCGGACAAGAACTCGCGCTCGGTATGGTCGGGCGTAGCTTTGCCCCACGCCGACGCTGGATCTCGCGGGGGGGCTCCGATCGCTATGCCGGCGTCCTTGGGGGGCTCCATAGCAACCTGTTACACGATCTCGACCGGTGGCGGAGCGATGGCGGGCTCACTGTTAGCTTCCGGCGAGCGCTCACTCGAAGCGCAGTGCGTCGATCGGGTCGAGCCGGGCTGCTTTGCGCGCCGGAAAGAACCCGAACACGATGCCGACGAGCGCGCTGAAGCCGACCGACAGCAGGAGCACGCCGGGGTGCACGACGAACGGCCAGTGAAAGTGCGCGGCGAGCTCGTACGCAGCCACGAAACCGAAGGCGATCCCGAGCAGTCCACCGGCGAGCGAGAGCGCGAGCGCTTCGGCGAGAAATTGCGCGAGCACGTCCCACGATCGCGCGCCGACCGCCATGCGCAGGCCGATCTCTCGCGTCCGCTCGGTGACGCTGACCAACATGATGTTCATGATGCCGATTCCGCCGACGAGCAACGACACCGCGGCAATCGCGGCGAGCAGCGCGGTCAGGATCGACGTGCCTTGCTGTTGCGCCGCAGCGATCTCCGAAAGGTTGCGCACCGAGAAGTCGTCATCGGCTCCCGCCAACAGGCGATGGCGATCGCGGAGCAGGCTCGAGATCTCGTCCTGGGCGCGCGTGGTCTGATCGGCAGCGATCGCGCTGACGAAGATCGCGCCGTTGACGTAGCCGCCGAGCCCGGCGGTGATCTTGGTCTGAAACGTCGACGCCGGCATGAGGATCGTGTCGTCGTAGTCCTGACCGACGGGCGACTGACCTTTGCGCTGGAGCACGCCGATCACCTGAAACGGGATCGCTTGAATGCGCACGCTCTGGCCGACCGGATCGTAGCCCGGCGCCCACAGGCGGTCGACCACGGTCTCACCGAGCACGACGACCTTTGCCGAGGCATCGACATCGCCCGTGTCGAATGCGTGCCCGAGCGCGATCTTCCAGTTGCGGATCGCGAAGTAGTCGGGAGTCGTGCCGATGACGCCCGTCGTCCAGTTGCGATCCTCGCTCTGGATAACCTTGCCGGCGCGCAACAGCGGCGCGGCGGCGGCGACCGCCTTGCACTCCTTGCGGATCGCCGCGAGGTCGGCCCACGTGATCGTCGCCTGGGTACCGGTGCCGCCCATCATGCCGCCCGACGTCGAGGTGCCGGGTAGCACGATCAGTAGATTGGTGCCCATCGCTTCGAAGGTGGCCTCGACGCGCCGCCGTGCGCCTTCGCCGATCGCGACCATCGCGATCACCGCGCCGACGCCGATCACGATGCCGAGCGCAGTCAGCGCCGAGCGCATCTTGTTGCGGACGAGCGCGCGCCCGGCGACCCTGATGACCGCGAGCGGGCTCATGCGGCCACCTTGACCGGCGCCTGCATGGCATCGGAGATGATCTTGCCATCGCGCATCGTGATCACGCGTTCGGCGCACGCCCCGATGTCTGGCTCGTGGGTGACCAGGACGATCGTGATCCCGCCGCGCACGAGCTCTTGGAGCAATCGCATCAGGTCCATGCTCGCGCGCGAATCGAGCTGGCCGGTCGGCTCGTCGGCGAGGATCAGCTTCGGATCGTTGACGAGTGCGCGGGCGATCGCCACGCGCTGCTGTTGTCCGCCCGACAGCTGGCCCGGCGTGTGATTCGCACGCTCGGCGAGGCCGACGCGACCGAGTGCCGTGAGTGCACGAGCCGAGCGATCGCGCGCGGGCACGCCCGAATACAACAGCGGAAGCTCGACGTTTTCTCTCGCGCTCGTGCGCGGTAGCAAGTTGAAGCTCTGGAACACGAAACCGAGCGTTGCGTTCCGGATCTTCGCGAGCTCGTTGCGCGGTAGGTCGCCGACCTCGCGTCCCGCGAGCCGATAGATCCCTCGCGTTGGCCGATCGAGGCAGCCGATCACGTTCATCAGCGTCGACTTGCCGGACCCGGACGCGCCCATGATCGCGACGAACTGGCCCGCCGGGATCGCGAGCGAGACGTCGTCGAGCGCACGCAGCTCGCTGTCGCCCGAGGTATAGACCTTCGACACGTGATCGAGCTCGATCAGGGCGGTCATAGGATCCGTCCTACCGTCGAGCCGTGAGCGCCTGAAGCTTCGGTGATCACCAGATCGCCGGCGGTGAGACCGGCTTTGACCTCGGTGTACGTGCCATCGCTGACGCCGGGTTCGAACACGACCGCGGTCGGGCCGCTCGGGCGGAGCACCCAGACGAGCTTCTTGCCCTGCGGCGCAACCTGCGGGGTCGTGCCCGCGATGCTCTGCGGTGCCCGAAACCGGATCGCGGCGTTCGGCACCCGGATGACGTCGGTGCGCTCCGCGTAGACGATCTCGAGGTTCGCGGTCATGCCCGGTTTGAGCTCGAGGTTGGGGTTCGCGACGTCGATCACCGCGTTGTAGGTCACGACGTTCTGGACGACTTGCGGCGACGCGCGAACCTGGCGGATCGCGCCGCGGAAGACTTCGGCGGGGAACGCATCGACGGTGAACGTGGCGGCAAGGCCAGGCGTGAGCGAACCCACGTCGGCTTCGGCGATGTTGGTGTCGACTTCCATCTTGGTGAGGTCCTCGCCGATCAGGAACAGCGTCGGCGCTGCGAACGAGGCAGCGACGGTCTGGCCGACGTCGATGTTGCGCGTGATCACCGTGCCGCGGATCGGCGAGCGAATCGTCGAGTAGACGAGGTTGAGCTTCGCGGAGTCGAGCGACGCCTGGGCCTGCGCCTCGGTTGCGAGGGCTGCTTCCACGTCGGCGGCTGCAGTCTCGGCGATCGTGTCGCTCGTCTCGACCGTCGCCTTCGCGAGCAGGTTCTGGGCGAACAGCTCGTGGTTCCGCGCCGCAGTGCGCTTGGCGTCGACGAGCGCGGCCTTGGCCTTGTGGGCCGCGGCGTGTGACGCGAGCAAGTTTGCCTGCCCGAGCTCGACCGCGGCCTGGAACATGCGCGGATCGATCTGCGCGATCATCTGACCGGGCGCGACCTCGGAGTTGAAGTCGGCGCCGAGCTTCTGGATCGTGCCGGAGACCTGTGTGCCCACCTGGACCTGAACGATCGGGTTGACCGTACCGGTCGCGGTGACCTTGGCGCGGATCCCGCCGCGATCGACCGGTGAGGTCTCGAAGGAGAGCTTCGGTTTGCTCGACGATGATCGCTCGTGGATCACCGTCGCGGTGACGATGACGGCGGCGAGCGCGACGATCGCGATGACCGGAATTCGCCAGCGATGAGCAGTATGGGATACGTCCATACCCTTGGTGATTGCAGGCGACATGCCGCGTGCAGTTACGCGCGCCGCATCGCAAAGCACGCAAGAGTTGCGTCGAGTCGAATCATGGGCGCAATCGCGGCGTGACGAGTTCTCTCGTGCGCGCGCAGGTGGGTGGAACACCGCTTGCTCGAATCGAGTTGCACCATGACCTGGCTCTGGATCGCAGCGATGGTCGTGCTCGACGGCATCGTCGGGATGTCCGGCGCCGTGATTCCGGAGCGCTGGCTCGAACGCTATCGCGCGCCGATGCTCGGCTTCGCCGCAGGTGCGTTGCTCGCGTCGGCGTTCGGGGAAGTGCTGCCCGAGGCGGTCGCGCGTGGCGGTCCATGGCTGCTGGGGTGGGCCGCCGTCGCGATCGTCGCGCTCGCCGCGGTGGAACGACTCGCGTCGACGAAGCGAGGCCCGGTTGCGCCAGTGGCGTTGCTCGCTTCAGATGCGCTGCACAACGTCGGCGACGGCATGGCGATCGCGGCGGCATTCTTGGTTTCGGTCCATCTCGGCGTCGTCACGTCGTTCGCGGTGATCGTTCACGAGGTCCCTGAAGAGATCGCGGACTACGCACTACTACGGGCTGGCGGCGTCGGCAGACGCAGCTCGTTACTCGCGCTCGGTGCGGTGCAGCTGACGGCGGGCCTCGGCGCCGTCGGAACCGTGGTCGCGGCGTCGCAGATCGCGCGCGGCGCCGGCGCGATCCTCGCGTTTGCAGGCGGCAGCTTCGTGTACATCGCGGCGTTCGACCTGGTGCCCGAGCTGGTTCGCTTGCGCGCACGATCAGCGATCTTCGCAGGCGTGATCGGCGCGATCGCGGTGCTCGGTGTGCCGTAGTGCGCGCGACCGACGGCGTGTCACGCCTGCGGGCATACGCGATGCACTGCCTGACAGCATGCTGATCCCACCCATCTCTCGCTACATGACGGCGCAGCCGTGGACGATCGCATCGGACCAGTCGCTGCTCGATGCTCACGCACTCATGCACGAGCACGGGATTCGGCATCTCCCGGTGGTCGATCACGGCAAGCTCGTCGGGATCGTGAGCGATCGCGACCTACGGATTGCCGAGGCGGTCGGGGGGAGCTACTTGGCCAGGCTCGCCGATACGATGACCGACCCGGTGTTCGCGGTGACCCCGGCGACCCCGGTCGATGAGGTCGTACGCACGATGAGTGAGCGCAAATATGGCGCCGCCGTCATCACGCGCAACGACGGGAGCATCGACGGCATCTTCACGATGGTGGATGCGTGCCGCGCGTTCGCCGACGTGCTCGATCGAATGGATTAGGCATGGGATCTGCAAAATCAGCCATCATGACCGCCTCTTCGACGACGCCCCGAACGCACTCCACGCTCTACTTGTACATGACGCGCAGCCACGACTATTTGCGCAAGCTCCTGGCCCGGCTATTCGCCGCGATGGAGGCAAACGCGCGAGACGACGTCGGCGAGCTGTGGACCGAGCTCGACCACGGGCTGCTCGCACACATGGAGGCCGAGGAGCGCTTCGTGCTTCCCGTATTCGCACACGTCGACGGCGAAGAAGCGCGTGCGCTGCTTCGCGAGCACGGGCTCCTCCGCGAGCAGCTGCTCCAGCTCGGCGTCGCCGTCGACTTGCACTGCATTCGCTACGACGCTTCGCACGAATTCGCGGAGCTCCTCGAGCGGCACGCCGGTCGCGAAGAGAATCTCTTATATCGCTGGGCGGATGAGCGCCTCGAGTCCAAGGTCGTCACCCAGGTCGAGCGCCACATGGGCGGCGGGCGGTAGGTTAGCGCAATGCTTGCGCGCTGATGTCGCTGCGCGCACCGGCTGCGCCGATCGTTCGTAGCGACTCAGCCGACGTGCAACGCCGGGAGGTGTTCTCGGCAGCTCGCAGGCAGCTCGTCGCGCAGGATCTTGATCGCGTGCGTGGCCTTGGTCAGAAAGTCGGTCTCGGCGCACACCTCGAATCGTCGCGGATGGCGCGACCACAGCTCGGCGATACGTTCGTCGATCACGTGGGCCTCGGCTGCGCTTTCGATCCGCAGTGGATTCGAGTGGTTGTAGCCGAGCGCCGGCGTGCGGAGATGGATCACGGCATCGTAGCGCGCGAGTTGCTCGTCGAGCGTCGTGCCGACTGACGACCACAGGTCGGCCGGGCCGGGCCAATAGGCGCCGCCGTCGACGGTGCCGCGATCGCACAACACGATCTCGAGGGGCTCCTCATCGGCCGTCGCCTCGAGCTCGCGCTGCACGAAGAAGATCGCGCGCTGCTCGGCGCGCCGCTGTGCCGAGCTCGTGCCGCGCGGAAAACCGCCGCCAAACACGATGCTCGCGGCTTCGGGAAGCACATGGATGTGGTCGCACAACAGCCGCCGCACGAGCTCGATGACGGCGGTCTTCCCCGCCCCGGGGCCGCCGGTGAGGGCGATCCGCTTTCGGCGAGGAGAGGCATCGTTCGTCATCCATCGGCGCTGTGCATCGCAGATGCCACGTCGCGCCGCGCGGGCTCTGCCGTCATCGGCCACTAGCCGCAAAGACTGCGCGTTCGTCACCGCGGCCGCCCGAGATCCACGGCATGCACGCTGCACTAGTGACAGCGATGCCGGAGCTCGCGAAACCAACCGACCCACAGCCTAGAAGGCGTCGGCCATCGTCGCGAAATCCGCCGACTCATACCGACACCGCCGACATACCGACATCGGGGTTGTCGTCAGGGCTCGAGATGTCGCAAGCCGCGGTGGCCGCACGTGCCGCGAGGCTACCGCTCGCGCAATGGCTGATGAGCCGGGGTGCGAGTCGCATCGATACCGAGCTTGCCCTCGCGGGGCACTACGGCTGCTCGTTCTTTCATTTCGACGACCACACGGCGCTACCGGAGCTGCTGCGCAGTCAGCTGAGCTCGGAGTTCCTTCGAGAGATCTGCGCCGTCCCGGTCGAGCAGCGCGATGCGTACGTCGTCGCCGTGATGGAAGACCCCGGCGACCTCACGGCACTCGATCAACTCCAGGCGTTGGCGGGCAAGCAACAGCTCATCGTCCGGGTTGGGATGCGCGAAGAGATCCTCGCGTTCATCGACGCTGCGTACGGCGTCGGCGCGAAGATGAAAGACATCCTCGTCGAGCTCAGCGCAGGCGACGACAGCCATACGACCGACGACGACGATGCCGACGACGAGGCCGGCAAGCTCAACGAGGCGGATGGCGCGGTCATCAAGCTCGCGAACCAGCTGATCATCGACGGCGTCGGGCGCGGCGCGTCGGATATCCATGTCGAGCCCAACGGAGCGGAGCGCCCGATGCGAGTGCGGCTCCGCATCGACGGTGACTGCGTCGAGTATCAAGAGGTTCCTGCGCGATTTCGACGCGCACTGGTCGCCCGGCTAAAGATCATGGCGCGGCTCGACATCTCCGAACGGCGCAAGCCACAAGACGGAAAGATCCGCTTCGCCCTCGGCAAGCGGGCGATCGAGCTCCGCGTCGCGACCTATCCGACCGCACAGAGCGACGAGGACGTCGTAATGCGAATCCTGCCGGATGGCAAGCCGCTGCCGCTGTCCGAGCTGCGCTTGAGCCCGGCGAACCACGCTGCATTCTCGGAGCTGATCCATCGACCGTATGGGCTCGTGTTGTGCGTCGGCCCGACGGGATCCGGCAAGACGACGACCCTCCATAGCGCACTGGCCGAGATCAACCACGCCGATCTAAAGATCTGCACCGCCGAAGATCCAGTCGAGATCACGCAACCAGGCCTACGCCAACTTCAAGTCCTACCCAAGATCGGCCTGACGTTCGAGGCGGCGCTGCGCTCGTTCCTTCGCGCCGATCCGGACGTGCTGATGATCGGCGAGATGCGCGATCGCGAGACTGCTCAGACCGCGATCGAGGCTTCGCTGACCGGCCACCTCGTGATGTCGACGCTGCACACCAACACCGCTCCAGAGACGATCACTCGACTCATCGATATGGGCCTCGACCCGTTCACGTTCGCAGACTCGTTGCTCGGGATCTTGTCGCAGCGCCTCGTCCTCGGGCTGTGTCCCAGCTGTCGAGTGCGTTGCGAGGTCGATAGCGAGGAGCACCGGCAGATCAACCTGCACGCGGTGGCGCTCGGCGGCAAGCCGTCGCTGATGCCGCCGTGGCGGGCGCACGGTTGCGAACAGTGTCACGGCCGAGGTTATCGCGGTCGCCTGGCGATTCACGAGCTGCTCGTCGTCGACGATCCGTTGCGTCAGGCGATCGGGCGGCGCGCACCGATCGAGGAGCTGCGCAGTCTCGCGGTGACCGCCGGTATGCGGACGTTGTTGCAAGACGGCCTCGACAAGGCTGGCCAAGGCTTGACCGATCTCCGCCAGGTGCTCGCAGTGTGTAGCCGATGAGCGCACTGATCGACAGGTTGGTCGGGCCGCGGCTCGATGGCCTCGTCGGCGAAAACCAAACGCGCGCGCGGCTGATCGTCATCACGAGCCTTCTAGGGGCGGCGGTCGCGTGCATCTTCGCCGTGCTCGTCATCGCGATGAGCTGGGGCTTGGAATTCATGCCCAGCTTCGCGGTTGGCGCGGCCATCTTCGGCGCGAACGTGTGGCTCGTCCGGACCACCGGGCGACTCGAGCTCGCGGCGATGCTGCTGTGCGTGACGTTGCTCGCCGGCGTGGTCGACGTCTGTTGGATCGCCGGCGGTCTCGATCATCCGGCCCTCGCGTGGACCGTGGTGATCCCGCTCTATGCGCCGCTCGTGATGAGGCCGAAGCTCGCGCTCAGCTGCGTCGCGCTCGTGATCGCGAACATCGTGATCCAATTTCTGGCCGAGCACTTCGGTCACGCCTTCCCGGATCTCCCAGCGGGGCGCAGCATGATCGTCTGCAGTCAGATTCTGCTGACTATCTTCGTCGGCGCTCTCGCGTGGATCTACGAACATTCGCGGCGCACAGCGCTCGCCGAGCGAGACGTGGCGATCGCTTCGCTGGAGGACAGCCGAGACGCCAGGATCGCTTTGGTCGAGAACGTCGAGGCGGTGATCTTCTCGGTCGACCGCGAGCTGCGCCTGATCGCCGGCAATTCGTTATTCGATACGCTCAGCCACGAGCGAGGCCAACCGCCGGTCCGGCCCGGCGAGCCGGCGCTCGACGGTCTCGACGCGAGCCAGCACGCCGACCTCAAGGCCTTGTTTGCCCGCGCGTTTGCCGGCGAGCACTTCGCCGTCGAGCGACGGCTCCAACTCCGCTCGAAGACCTTCGAGTGCGAGATCCTATTCAATCCGATTCGCCGCGGATCTGGCGAGATTCGCGGCATCACGGTGTTCGGGAGAGACATCAGCGAGCGCAAGCAGGCTCGCCACGAGCTCGACCGCGTGAACCGAGAGCTGGCGCAAGCAGCCCACCTCGCTGGCAAGGCCGAGGTGGCTTCCGATGTGCTCCACAACGTCGGCAACGTGCTCGCCGCGCTCAACAGCAGCACGAGCCTGGTGGCCGAACGACTGCAGGCCTCCAACGTGGCGTTTCTGCGCAAGACCGTCGAGCTACTGCCAACGGCACCGGCGGAACTCGCGGCGTTTCTGACCACCGACCCGAAAGGTCTCCAAGTTCGCGAATACCTCGCGCTACTCGCCGACCTGCTCGACCACGAGCGCGCCGACACGATCGTCGGAATGGAGTACGTCCAACGCCAGCTCGAGCACGTCAAGATGGTGATCGCGCGGCAGCAAGCGTTCGCACGGGTCAGCAACACGGTCGAGGTCGTTCCGATCGTCGACGTGATCGCGCAAGCCCTCGAGCTGCAGTCGGCGAGCTTTGCCCGCGACGGGATCGTCGTTGCGCAGGAGATCGAGCCGCTGCCACCGCTCACGGTCGATCGCCACAAGCTGCTCGAGATCATGAACAACTACCTCGCGAATAGTCGCGAGGCTTTCGACGCCGCCGGGGCGGTGGACAAGCGGATCCTGATCCGCGCGTTCCGCAACTCGGACGACAACCTCCAGATCGACGTCGTGGACAACGGGGTCGGGATTGCAGCGGCGGATCAGGCCCGGTTGTTCAGCTACGGTTTTACGACCCGGCCCAACGGCCACGGCTTCGGGCTGGCCAGCAGCCTGCTCGACGCGCGAGCGCTCGGCGGGACCGCGAGAGCCCACAGCGACGGAGTCGGAACGGGTGCCACTTTCACGGTCGAGGTGCCCTTCACCCCGAACGCGAGAACTTCACGACAGGAGCATGCAGCATGAGTATCGACACGCCGGACCTCAACCCCCGAATTCTCGTGATCGACGACATGGTCGAGATTCACACCGCGTTTCGTCGATTGCTGTGTCCACGCGTCAGATCTCCGGAGGCCGTGAGACTCGAGTCATCGCTGTTCGGACCCGAGCAGCGGCGGCGAGACGTCGCTTTCGAAGTCGACGTCGCGCAGCAGGGCCAAGAAGGCCTCGAGCTCGTGCGTACGGCGCTTGCGGCCGGGCGGCCCTATGCGATGGCATTCATCGACATGCGCATGCCGCCGGGCTGGGATGGGCTGAAGACGATCGAAGAGATTTGGAAGATCTACCCCGATCTCGAGGTCGTGATCTGCACCGCCTACTCGGACTACTCCGATAGCGACATCGTCGCGCGTCTCGGCGCGACCGATCAGATCTTGTTCCTGCGCAAACCGTTCGACCCCATCGAGGTGCGCCAACTCGCGCGCGCGTTGACCGAGAAATGGACGTTGCGGCAACACGCGCGGCTTCGTACCGCCGAGCTCGAGCGCCGGGTCGCGACCCGCGTTCGCGAGCTCACCGCGGCCAACACGCGTCTGGTCGAGGACATCGCGTACCGGCAAACCACCGAGCGCGAGCTGCAGCGGGCCCGAAATCTCCACACCGTGGAAGAAGTCACCGTCGTGCAGGCTCGGGAGCTCGAGGGTTCGCTGCGGACGCTCATCGCGTCGCTCGCAACGGCGCGACCGAACCACGCCGCCGATGGCGACTCGGTGGGGGGCGCGATGAACGCGGCAACGCAAGCGGCGAATCAGATGGTCACGTTGATGTCGCGGCTCGCGAGCTTGGCCACGCCCCCGCCTCCGCGGGCCGCGATCGATCTCGAAGCGGCGATCGCCGACGTGGTGGCGATCATGCGCGATGGCATCGACGGCGACACGCGGTTGGAGCTCGATCTCAGCCCGCTCCCTTCGCTGCCGGGTTCCGCGACCGACGTCAAGCTCGCGCTGATCGGGCTCGTCGACAACGCACTCCAGGCGGTCGAATTCGCGAAGCGGTCCACCGCGATCGCGGGTCGCGTCACGATCTCGACGCGACTCGACGCCGGTACTGCAGTGATCGCCATCTCCGATTCAGGGCATGCGCTGAGCGACGCCGTGCGGAGCCGCATCTTCGAACCCTGGTTCGTGCCAACCGCGGGCGAGCGATCGGGCCTGGCGTTCGCGTCGAAGGTCGTCGAACAACACCGCGGCAAGGTCACGATCGACAACGTTGCGACGGGTGGTGTAACCGTGTCCGTGAGATTGCCGGTCGCTCTGACGCCGTCTTGATCGGATCGACGGGCCCGACGCCGTCGGATTGCCGGGAGACCAGATTCACTTGTGGTCTGCGCGCGTCATTCCACTGGCCTCGCTCAGCAACGCGATCACGAAACGCGCGAACCCGAGTGCGATCCCGGCGAGTGCGCTCGGATCCGCGTCGATCAGCCGATCCGTGGTCTCCGAGCAGGCGTCGATCCGGCGCGTCGCGTGGCGAATCATGCGGTGCAGCGAACGGCGGACATATCCCGGTGCTGGCTCCATGCCTACATAACGAGCACGTCGCGTGCCGGTACCCTCTGCGACGGACTGCGCAGATTCCGCGCTGGAGGCCACCCCCACGCAAAGCCCGCGCGGATCACGCCGGCGAGCGCTTCGCCGGGTAGGCGCGCAACTTGCTCGATAGAGGTCCATGCTTCGCACGCTCTCGATGTGTCTGCTCGTCTCCTGCGCCGCCTCGTCGCTCGAAGAGAAGCCAGGACCACGCGGCCTGCGCGCCGACCAGCAGATGGCCATGGCATCGCGCGAGGACGATCGCGCAAACCAAATCACGCATTGGCCGGACACCCGACCGGGTCTCGACGAAGCGAACCCGTCGGAACGGGTCATCTCCGGTTCCTGGTTCGGGTCGTGGGATACCGCCGACGAGCATCACCGGTTGGCAGAGCGTCACCGCGGCGAGGCCGTCCAGATCGAGGCCGCATACGAACAGGCGTGCGGCGACACGCCGGCGGCGATCGCTTCGGTCTCGCCGCTCCAGCGCTACGGTGTCGGCGGCAGCCCTATTCCAGGCGGCACCGTCGTGCTGCTGTCCGCTGATGCTGGCCCGCCCGACAAGCTGCTCGCCGCGATGCGTTGCCATCGCGCGTGGATGATGCTCGGCCGCGCCCTGATGGACGACTGTCCGCTTGACCTTCCGGGGCTACGCGTCGACGCACGTGGTGACGCGAACGGGGTCGAGCTGTCGCTGACCGTGGCGGACCCGGCGCTCGTCGAAGAGCTTCGGCGGCGCGCCGCGCACGATCTCGAGGCCGGTCAGCGCCGACACACCGCGGTTCAGTGACGGCGTTCGACGCCGGCGAACGCGACAACGCTAGCCTCGTCGAGGCCCGTCGCGTTGGCTTCGTCCGTATCGAGGTGGAGGTCGAGCGCGAAGCTCGGGCTCACCCGGACGATCACGTCGCCGAGCACCGCCTCGCGCGCGCCAGTTGTCTCGATCCGGATCACGTCACGGTCTGCCACGCCGAACCGGCGCGCGTCATCGGGCGACATGTGGACGTGACGGTGCGCGACGATCGCGCCGTGATCGACGGTGACGCTGCCGCGAGCACCGCGCAGCGTGAGTCCGGGCGTGCCGGTCAGATCTCCCGATAGCCGCAGCGGCGGGTCGACGCCGAGGTGGATCGCGTCGCTGCGTGCGAGCTCGATCTGGGTCTCGGCGCGCAACGGATTGATGATCGCGACGCCGCGGAGCTCGCCGCGTGGCCCGATCAGGTCGACGGTCTCGCGCGTCACGTACTGGCCGGGCTGCGAGATGTCGCGCCGCTTCGTGAGCTCGTAACCAGCACCGAACAATATGTCGCAATCGCCGCGACTGAGGTGGACGTGGCGCACCGAGACGCCGACCGGCATCGATTGCGCGTGGATGCTGCGCAGCGCCGCGTTCGCGCCGGCGAGGCAACGCACGACCTCGCGCGCGATCATCCGCTCTTCTTCAGTGTGCACGACGAGCACCCGAGTCCGGGCATGGGGTTCGGAGACATCGACTACGCCACCGGTATCGACCGGGCGAGCTGCTGCGTTACGCGCCGCATCGACCGCGACGCCCATGAACCCGAGGTTCGCGCAGACGCGCTCGCGCACCCGCGCGGAGCCTTCGCCGATTCCGCCGGTGAACACGATGGCGTCGGCGCCGCCGAGCTCCGCGACGTAACCGCCGATGTAGCGTTGGATGCGCTGCACGAACATGTCGATCGCCAGTCGCGCGCGCGCGTGCCCTTGGTCGGCCGCTGCTTCGATCGCGCGGAAGTCGGCTCCGAGCCCGGAGATCCCCGCGAGCCCGGACTTGTAATTGAGCATCTGTTCGACCTCGTCGAACGACGCGCCCCATTTTGCGAGCTGTAGCGGCAGCGCCGGATCGAGGTCGCCCGGGCGGGTGCCCATGATCAAGCCTTCGAGCGGGGTCATGCCCATCGACGTGTCGACCGAGACTCCGCCGTCGATCGCCGCGACGCTCGAGCCGCCGCCGAGGTGGCAGGTCACCAGCCGAGTCCGCGCGAGATCGCGATGCAGCTCCTCGGCCGCGCATCCGGCCATGTACTGATGGCTCGGGCCGTGGAAGCCGTACCGACGCACGCCTCGCTCAAGATAGACCTCGTACGGCAATCCGTAGAGAAACGACCGCTCCGGCATCGCCGCGTGAAACGCGGTATCGAATACGGCGATGTGAGGCACATCGGGAAACGCGGCACGCGCAGCGCGGATGCCGAGCAGGTTCAGCGGGTTGTGTAGCGGCGCGAACGTCGCGCAGTCTGCGATCGTCTGCTCGACGTCGCCGTCGATCACCACCGGATGGACCAAACGTTCGCCACCGTGAACGACGCGATGGCCGACCGCGGCGAGACCGACGAGCTCGTCGTGCAGGCGGGCGCCGATCGCGGTCACCGCGTCTTTTACGCCCGCGCTGGAGCCGATGCGCTCGACCGTGCCGTGCGCGAGCCGGAGCTCGGTGTCCATCTCGTAGAGGTCGTACTTGACCGAGGTCGAGCCGACGTTAATGACCAGGATTTTCATCGATCACGCGGCGCCATCGGTTCCGTGCAACGTGCCACGGGCCGACCTCCGGGTGGGCGAAATCGCGCTGGTCTCGCAGCGCGCCGAGGCCGGCTCGTTACGCCGCTTTGCGACGCCGCGATACCGGATGGGCCCGCTTCGCGACCAGCCTGCGGGCGCGGAACATGTCGTCCAGCGTCACCTGCGTCGCAACCGCTGCGAGCTCCTCGTCGTGATAGCGACGCTCGTACTTCGAATACAGGTCAGAGATCAGTTGGCCGATGGTCATGTCAGGACGTATTGCAGTCGGCGTTCCAACCTCGGCCCGGCGATTCGCGCTGGGACCACGCAGCGATTGCGCGTCACCCGCGCTGCGCGCAAGTCGTGCGCCGGGGTACCGCTATGCGGCGCTTGGCGGAGAACGGTCGAGCGCGGGGGGATGAGCACGAGCGATTGCGAGTTGCGCGACGACCGCCGCGGCGCCGTCGATCGCGAGCGCGGTGCGGACTCCGACGAGGTGCACGAGGATGCCCGTTATCAGGCTGCCGACCGCGGACCCGCCGCGCATCGCGAGCATGAACATGCTGACCGCCTGGCCACGGTGCTCGGAGCGCGCGGTCTGCTGGACAACCGTATTCGCGAGCGTGTTGCTCGCGGTCATCGCGAGCCCGGCGACGAGCGTGATCACCGGGAGGGTCCACAGCCACGGATCGACGGCAGCTGTCACCACGAGGCACCCGAACAACATCGCGAGGCGCGAGCTCCGGGTCCGATGGTCGCCATCCGGATCCATCGCAAGCAAGGCGCCCGCGCCGACGAGCCCGCCGATACCAAAGGCGACGAGCGTCAGGCTGAACGCGGTCGACCCGCCGCCGAAGGTTTGGCGAACGAGCACGGCCGAGAACGTCATCAGCGGATTCGCGAACAAGCCGGTCGCGAGCACGGTCATGAGCGCGCCGCGCAGCCGCCGATCGCCGAGCACGGTCCGCATCCCCCCGAACGGATGCTTGCGGTCCAGCGCGGCGCCACTGGCTCGACCGCGCGGCAGAATCCACACCGCGACCGCGATGAACGGAATGTACGACGCGGTGTTGACCGCGAAGCAGCCGACGATCCCGACGGTCGCGAGCAGCGCGCCGGCGAGTGCCGGTCCGAGGATGCGCGACAGGTTGAACTGGATCGAGCTAAGCGCCAATCCCGTCGGAATCTGATCGTGGTTGACCAGCGACGGCACGATCGACTGATACGACGGCATCGAAAGCGCGTCGGTCACACCGACGACCAGCGCGAGCACGACTACCATCCACGGGGCGATCCACCCGGTCATCACGAGCACGACGAGCGCGAGCGGA
>CAZDGY010000016.1:0-482 GCA_964504685.1 uncultured Kofleriaceae bacterium
GCCGCCGGTCGCGAGCGCGTAGGCGGCCGAGGCAAGCGGACCGACCGGCCACAGCGGCGGCGTCAGCGCGATCGTGCCCGCACCGGCGACGAGCAGGAACGGCAGAGCGGGGCGTAGCGTCGGGAATCGGCCGAGCTTGAGCAGTGTCCGTGCGCGGCCACGGCCGTACTTGAAGTATTGCTTCGCGAGCGTCGCGTACGAATCGCGCGGGAAGTAGTGCACGACGATGTCTCGCGACAAATAGATCTGCCCGCCGGACTCGAGGATGCGCTGGTTGAGCTCGGCATCTTCGTTCGTGATCGCGCGTGGGTCCCACATCCCGACGGTCTCGAACACGCGCCGCCGGAACGCACCGAGGAACACGGTGTCGACGAAGCCATCGGCCTCGGCCGATCGGTACTTCGCACCGCCCACGCCGAGCGGGCTCGCGAGCGCGGCGCACAGCGCGCGTTGGAAGAACGTCTTGGCTTTCGCGCGCTGCG
>CAZDGY010000016.1:492-21845 GCA_964504685.1 uncultured Kofleriaceae bacterium
GTTGTCTGCGCCGGTGCGCTCGATCGTCTCGACGCACTTGCGGACGTAATCGGCGGCGTACTCGCAGTGCACGTCCATCCGGACGATGATGTCGCCCTGCGCCTGCTTGACGAGCCGCACGAGCCCCGCGGCTTGCAGCCGATCTGGATTGTCGACGATCTTGATCCGCGGGTCCCGCTCCGCGAGCTGCGCTAGGATCTCGAGCGTGCGATCGGTCGACCGACCATCCGCGATCAGGATTTCGATCAGCTCCTTCGGATAATCCTGATGCTGAACGCTCGCGATGCACGCCTCGATGTAGCGCTCCTCGTTGTACGCAGGCATCGCGATCGTGACACGCGGCGGCATGGTCCCCGAGCTTACCGCGCTTGGCGGGCGACGTGGATCCCGGCAGCCAGCACGAGCACGCCACCGATCGCCGCCGCCGGATGGATCGCCTCGTGCCAGACCAGCGCGCCGACGATGACCGCCACGATCGGCTCGGCAAATGCGAGCACGCCCGCACGCGCGCTGCCGGTCTCGCGTAGGCCGATGATGTAGATGTAGCCAGCCGCCGTACCACACAGCACGGCGCCCATCGCGAGCCAGCCGAGGCTGGCGATCCCGTTGAGGCCATCGGCATCGAGCCAAGCGAATGGCGCGAGCAGGATCGCGGCGAGGATCGAGTGAAACGCCAGCGCCCGACCGTTGCCGATCCGTTCGGCGAGTCTGCGCACGACGAACACGTTGCCCGCGTAGCAAAACGCGGAGGCGAGCCCGAGCGCACCGCCGACGAGGGCATTGCGCGCACCGTCGGTCAGGCCGCGCCATGGCTCGAGCACGATCGCGAGGCCGACCAAGGCGACGAGCGCCGCCGGAATCGCCCCCTTGACTCGAAACCGGTCGATCCGCGGTGCGGCGATCGCGATGATCACCGGAGCCGCGTAGTGGGTCATCACCGCGATCGCGAGCGTCGTGTTCTGGATCGCCGCGAAGAACGTCACGACGTTGAGCGCATCGAACAGCGTGTTGCCCACGAGTAACCACGCGGTCGTGCGATCCCAACGCGCCTTCGATTCGCGCCACGCCAGGGGCAGGGCAGCGAGGCCCATGATCGCGAACACGATCGGCGCCGAGATCAGGACCGATACGCCCGCCGGCCGGACGAACAAGCTCCACGTGCCCCACGTCATCGCCGCGGCGACGACGAATCCGATCCCGCGGCGCGTTCTCACACGTTGAACAGGAAGTGCATCACATCGCCGTCTTGAACGACATACTCCTTGCCTTCCATACGTAGCTTGCCTGCCGACTTGATCGCCACTTCGCTGCCGAGCGCGTCGAGGTCCTCGACCGAGTAGACCTGCGCGCGAATGAAGCCTTTCTCGAAGTCGGTGTGGATCACTCCCGCGGCTTCAGGTGCCATCGCGCCTTTGCGCACCGTCCATGCGCGGATCTCTTTTTCGCCGGCGGTGAAGTAGGACTGCAAGCCGAGCAAGCGATAGCACTCGCGCGCGAGCGAGGCGAGCGCGGGCTCTTTCAAGCCGTACGACGCGAGCAACTCCTTGCGATCCGCATCGCCGAGCTCGGCGAGCTCGGCCTCGACCTTGCCGCACAGCACGACGACGCCGGCGCCCTCGCGCTCGGCGCGCGCCTTGACCGCGTCGCTCCACGCGTTGCCGTTCGGCAGGTCGCCCTCGCCGACGTTGCAGCAATACAGCACCGGCTTCGCGGTCATCAGGCCAAAGCTCGGCAGCAGCGCGCGCTCGTTCGTGTCGAGCTCGAGCGAACGAACTGGCTTGCCCGCGTTCAGCTGGGCGAACAACTTCTCGCAGATCGCGAGCTCGGCCTTGGTCTCTTTGAGCCCGCTCTTTGCCGCGCTCTGCGCTTTCTTCAGCCGCTTCTCGACGGTGTCGGTGTCGGCGAGTGCGAGCTCGAGATCGATGATGTCGATGTCGCGCATCGGGTCGACCGAGCCGGCGACGTGGATGACGTTGCCATCGTCGAAGCAGCGCACCATCATCAACACGGCGTTGGTCTCGCGAATGTTCGCGAGGAACTTGTTGCCGAGGCCCTCGCCCTGCGACGCGCCTTTGACGAGCCCGGCGATATCGACGATCTCGACGATCGCGGGAATCACCTTCTGCGTCTTGATGTGCTTTTGGATCCTCTCGAGGCGCTCGTCCGGCACCGGCACGACGCCGACGTTCGGATCGATCGTGCAAAACGGATAGTTCGCCGCCTCGGCCTTGCCAGCGGTGAGCGCGTTGAAGACCGTGCTCTTGCCCACATTGGGGAGGCCAACGATGCCGACGGAGAGCGCCATGGGGCGCATGCCTACCACACTGCGGCGGCCGGCGTGGCAAGCTCGACACATGCGGTTTGCAGCGGTGGCGGCGGCGGCCTGGGCAATGGCCGGTTGCGGCGAGCACCACGCGGGGCCCGACGCACCGCCCGATCCGGATCAGGTCGTTGCCGAGCTGCAGGCGCTACCGGGGGTCACCGCGCAGGTCGTTCCGACCGCGGACCCGGGAGTCACGTACATCGTGCTCGAGTTTACTCAACCGGTCGATCACGACGATCCGAACAGCGCGACGTTCCAGGAAGAAGTTTCGCTGCTCCACCGCGATGTCGGCGCCCCGATGATCGTCCACACGTCGGGCTACTGGGATTACTACCTCGACGACGAGGTCGAGCTGACCCGGATGTTCGCGGCGAACCAGATCTCGATCGAGCACCGGTTCTTCGGCACGTCGCGCCCCGATCCCGCCGATTGGTCGAAGCTGACGATCGCGCAGATGGCGGCCGACGAGCACGCGATCATTGCGGCGCTGCAGACGATCTATCGCGGCCCATTCGTGACGACCGGCGCCAGCAAGGGCGGCATGACCGCGGCGTTTCATCGCCGGTTCTATCCGAGCGATGTCGTCGGGACCGTGCCGTACGTCGCGCCGTTATCGTTCGGCGCCCCGGACGAGCGCTATCCGGCGTTTGTCGCTTCGGTAGGGACGCCCGCGTGCCATCAGGGAGTGCGCGATCTCGCGGTCGAGATGCTGCAGAACCGGCGCGCGATGCTCGAAACGCAGGCGATGACCGAGGCGACGAACCAGGGCTACAGTTATTCGCGGATCGCGATCGGGCCCGCGGTCGAGAGCGCGGTCGACCAGCTCGAGTGGTCGTTCTGGCAGTATCACGGTGTCGACGACTGCCCGAACGTGCCGGGTACCACCGCGACCGACGCCGACGTCTGGGCGTTCCTCGGCATGATCTCGCCGGTGTCCGGCAGCGACGACACGCAATCGGCAGAGTTCGAGGCCTGGGTCTATCAAGCGTACTTCCAGCTCGGCTTCCCCGACGGCGGCACCGACTATCTCGCGCCGTACGAGATCTACTCCGATAGCGACTACGACGGTGCGTTCCCCGTCGGCGTTGCGCTGCCCACGTTCGACGGTGGAACCGCGATGCACGACATCGACAGCTACGTGCAGAGCTCGGGCGACAACCTGATCTTCATCTACGGCCAGTGGGATCCGTGGACCGGCGGCGCGTTCACGCTCGGCGGCGCGACGAATTCGCAGGAGCTCGTCGCACCGATGGGCACGCACAACGCCGACATCGGCGCGCTGTCGACCGACGATGAGGCCAGCGCGATCGCCGTGCTCGAGCAATGGACCGGCACCACGGCGTCGTTGCCACAAGGCCGGATCGCGGCGAGGCATTCGGCACCACACGTGCCACCGGCGGCGCTCCGTGCGCTGCGCTCGCGCCGGCATTAGGGTAAGTTCCTCGCGATGAGTCAGCGCGTGGTTTTGGTTACCGGCGCCACCGACGGCATTGGTCGGCAGACCGCGCGCGCGCTCGCGGCGGCTGGGCTGCGCGTGATCGCGCACGGTCGGAGCAAGGCAAAGGTCGACAAGACGCTCGAGACGCTCCGCGGCGAGCTGCCCGGCGCGGTGCTCGACGGCGTCGCGTTCGATCTCGGCTCGCTGACCGCGGTGCGCCGCGGCGCCGAGCAAGTGCTCGCGCTCGCGCCGGAGCTCCACGTGGTCGTCAACAACGCCGGCATCTTCGCGACCGAGCGGGTCGTGACCGACGACGGACTCGAGCTCGACTTCGCGGTCAACCACATCGGCCCATTCTTGCTGACCGAGCTGCTGTTGCCGCGGCTCGTCGCGAGCGCGCGATCGGCAGCCGTCGCGTCGCGCGTGATCGACGTCGCTTCGGTCGCGCACACGCGTGGCACGATTCATCTCGACGATCTCCAACTCGAGCGCGGCTGGACCGGCTATGCCGCGTACGCCCAGAGCAAGCTCGCGAACGTCATGCACGCGAGCACGCTCGCCGAGCGTCAAGATCCGGCGCACATCGTCGCGTACAGCCTGCACCCCGGCGTGATCGGCACGAAGCTGTTGCGCGATTGCTTCGGCCCGGTCGCCGGCGGCTCGGTCGAGGCCGGAGCTCGCACCTCGGTGCGGCTTGCGAGCGCGGAGGCGATCACGGAGCCGTCGGGCAGCTACTTCAGCGATGGCGTCGCGACGCCGCCGTCGGCCGCAGCACGCGACGGCAAGGTGCGCGCGGCCTTGTGGGACGCATCGCTACGGCTCGCGAAGCTCGCATAACCGGATCGCATGGACGACGCAGAGATCAGCGCACTGATCGCGAAGGGCGACGAACGTGGCGCCCTGGCCGCATTGCGTGCGCGGCTCGGCTGGCCGCGCGGTCGCGACCTCGCACCGGCGGAGCTCGGCCGTTATCTCGCGCTGTTCGCGGAGCTCGTCGCGTCTCAGGGCCACACCGAATTCGCCGAGCTCGCCGCGGCAGGCGCGCGCGACATCGATAGTCCGGATCGGCTGTACGACCTCGGCTACACGCTGATCGACGCGGGCGTGCCGACGATCGGCGCGAGCGTACTGTGGCGCTGCCTCGCGCTCGTCGGCGAGAGCGAAGAGGTGGTGTGCGAGCTGATGTCCGCGCTGGAGAGCGCGCTCGCTTATCGCGACGCCCTCGCGATTCTGGAACAACATCCCGCGTTGCGCGACCGCAGCTTCTTGTGCCGCTATCTCTACGCGTTCAACGCCGCGATGGCGGGCGAGCTGGCGATCGTGCGTAAGGCGCTTCCGACGCTGCAGCCGGACTCCGACGATGGCGTCGGCATGGCGGCTTCGATCGCGGCGATCGTTGAACGCGCCGACCGCATCGCTGGCGTGTTCACGCTCGACGCGAGCGACCTGCGCGGCTGGCACTACGTGTTGTCGGGGAGCCTGCTCGCGCATCACTCGCCTTTCGGGTTCGACACCCCGATGCGCGGCCGCTACGGCTGGCTCAAGGACTCGGTCGAGCGGATCGCGTTCGGGCTTGATCGCCTCGTACCGCTCGCCCGCGCGGTCGGCGCGCCGTGCGTCTACGCGCCGCCCGGCCGGAGCCACGAGGTCGTCGCGACCGCAGTCGCCGCGCGCTTGGACCTGCCGCTCGCGCCGTGGCCCGCTGTCGGCGTGCCGGCGCCCGGGCTCGTCGTGCTTTACGATCTGCGCGACCTCTCGGCCGACGACGCCGCGCGCCTGACGCAGCGCCGGCCAGAACAACTCGTGTTCGCGCACGCCGTGGGCTGGACGCAGGACGCGCCGATCGCTCCCGATGTCACGACCCTACTCGCGCAGTTCGTCGTGCCGCCGTGGGGCGAGACACCGGACGCGACAGTCGAAACGCTCGCCGCCGAGCTCGCCGCGAGCACGCCCTTGGCTGGCGACGATCTAGTGCCCGACGCGCCGGACCAGTGGGCCGCGCTGGTCGCGCACACGTGGCCCCCTCCGTCGACGGGCCGGCGTTCCCGTCTGCGCGCCGGTGGGCCGGTCGCGTCAAATCGGTTCGAGTGATACCCTCGATCTCGCCGTGAAGAAGATCCTGGTCGTCGAGGATGACCCGGTCAACCAGATGATCCTGATCGATTTTCTGGCCGCGAACGGCTATCACACGTTCGGCGCGTCGACCGGGCCAGAGGGAATCGAGCGCTTCGATCGCGAAGCGCCGGACCTGCTGCTCGTCGATGTCCAGCTTCCGCGCAAGAACGGCTTCGAGCTCGTACGCGAGATCCGAGCGCGCGGCACGAAGCGCGTCCCGGTGCTGCTGATGAGCGCGGTCTACACCGACCAAGACCAATCGACGCGCACCGTCCAGCTCGGAACGCTCGCCGACGGCTACTTGTCCAAACCGTTCGATCTCGTACAGTTGCTCGCGCAGGTCCGCGAGTTGCTCGGCGAGGGTTAGGTGGCACTGCCGGAGTCCTTCGCGGAGCTGATGGCGCCCGCGAATCGGTCGAAGCTGTGGACCGGGATCTGGAGCGGGTTCTCGATCAGCGTCGGGTTCGCGGTGCTCGCGTTCCTTGCGTCGGTGTTCGACATCACGCCGTGGCGCTGGACGTACGTCGTGCTCGTTGCTGGCAAGTTGGTCACGAACACCGCGGCGTGGATCGCGCTCGCGAAGGATCGCGGCGTGCTCGTCACCCAGGCGCTGAACACGATCGCCGATGTCATCGTGCTGACCGGTGCGATCTACTTCACCGGCGGCCCGTACAGCCCGCTGTTGCCGACGTACGTGATCGTCATCGCGGTGTTGTCGTTGCTGTCGAACCTCGCGATCACGCTGCTGATGGCCGGGCTGATCGTCGCCCTGTTTGCCACGATGCTCGGGCTCATGGCCGCTCACGTGTTGCCGGCGACGCCGGTGCCTGGAGCGCCGGGACAAGCTCCGAGCGTCGGTTACGCGGTGACCGCGGTGATCTACTGCGCGCTCGTCGTCGGTGTGCCGGCGTGGTTTTCGGCCGCCGTGCTGCGTGCGCTACGGGTCAAGGAGCGCGATCTCGAAGCGCGCACGACGCAGTTGCTCGCGGCGAATGCGCAGCGCAGTCAGTTCGTGGCGTCGATGACCCACGAGCTGCGCACACCGATCCACGGCGTCCAAGGTCTCGCCGACGTGATCGCGGCCGGCGTCTACGGCCCGGTCACCGACAAGCAGCGAGAGGCGTGTGCGTCGATCAAACGCAGCGCGCAGTCACTGCTCGGGCTCGTCGACGACGTGCTCAACCTGACGCGTGCCGAGGCCGGGCGGATCGAAGCGCGACCGAGCCCGGTCGATATCACCGCGGTGATCGAGCGCGTCGTCGCGTCGGTGTCGTGGATGATCGGCACCAAGCCGATCGAGCTCCTGACCGAGGTCGCGCCCGATCTGCCGTTCGCTCAGACCGACGACCGTTGGCTCGCACACGTGTTGGTCAACCTGCTCGCGAACGCGGTGAAGTTCACGCCGGAAGGCGGCAAGGTCACGCTGCGCGCGGTTCAGCGCGGCGCCGCGATCGCGATCTCGGTCGAGGACACCGGCATCGGCATCGCACCCGAAGATCGCGAGAAGATCTTCGAGCCGTTTCGTCAGGTGACGAGCGGCGACGAGCGCGGCTACGGCGGCGTCGGCCTCGGGCTCGCGTTGGTCGCGAAGCTGACCGAGCTGCTCGGTGCGACGGTCGAGCTCGAATCGACCGTCGGCAAGGGCTCGACGTTCGAGGTGCTGCTGCCGCTCGACTGGAAAGGCCGGCGAGTCAGCCGGCTGATGCGCGCTGCAGCGACGTAGTTACGTGCTGCGATGGCCGAACGCTTCGAGCTTGGCCTGACGGCGTGACGTCGGGTTGTCGCGCTCGGTCTCCGGCTTCCACCAGTAGTTGATGTTCGCGTTGAAGTCGCCGTGGTGGCGGAACGTGTGCCACCACCAGGCCGGGATGAACAGCGCATCGCCCGCGCGTAGCTTCGCTTCGAGTACCACCAGGTCGTCGAACACCGGCGGCGGCTTGTCGAAGTCGATCGCGCTGCAGTTGAGCGCTGGGTTGCGACCGCCGGGTTCGAACGGAAGCAGCTCGTCGAGCATGTCGGGTGCGTAGAGGTGGCACGTCTTGTCGCCGACAAGTTGGAGGTTCACGTTGTGGCAGCCGTTGTTGTCGTAGTGCAGCCACGTGCGCACGCCCGGGCCGGAGAACCACGCCCACACCGTGTGGAGCTGCTCGGGCGTGAACAGCCCCGGTTGCACGACGTCGTCGAGGAGCGCCTTGAGCTCGGGATGCTCGGTCGTGACGCCATCGCGCCGGCGAATCAGGAATTGCTCGTCGCCGGTGAACAGCGCGTGCGAGCGAGCCTCGCGCGGGCCGGTCGTGATCGCGGTGAGAAACTCGCCGAACGTGCCGGCTTGGGTCGCGAACGATTCCTTGAGCGAGTCGGCATGAAAGTTCGGATGCTGATCGGTCGCCGACACTTTGTAACGGATCGACACGTCGCCGAACCGTTCGCGCAGGTAATCCGGCGTCCACTGATCGAGCGCCGCACCGCGCGCACCGCCGACGATCACGACCGGCTCGTCGGCTTTCTCGAAGATCTGGAACGCGCGTCGATCGAGGGCATCGATGCGATCGATACGTTCGGGCTTCACGCTAGCCCTCGTAGCAGATCGGCGAGCGCGCCGGGTTGGTGGCGTTGCATCATGTGGCCGGCCCCCGCGAGCACGACGTGGCGGCAGTTCGCGATCTCGGCGCGTCGCGCGGCACGCTCGGCATCGCCGAGGTTGAGCTGGCTGCGATCGCCATCGATCGCGAGCACCGGGCACGTGATCGCTCGCCAATAGCGCGCGGCGTGGTCGCGGCGAAACGGATACGGGCCCATCGTCGCGTGCAGCGGATCGTGCTTCCACGTCAACCCGCCTTCGATCTCGCGCGTGCCGGCGGCGGCGAGGCGAATCGCGAGCTCCTCGCCGAGCAGCGGATCGTGGCGCATCAATCGAGCGGCCGCATCGTCGAGCGTCGCGAGCGGCTTGGCCGGCTTGCGCGCGATGTTCCATCCGTCGATCCAGTTCGCGGTCCGACTCGGCAGTGGCGCCTCGCTTTGATCCGGCGGGCCGAGGCCTTCGAGCAGGGCGAGCGCGGCCGGTCGATCCGCGCGCGTCGCCGCCCAGTAGGCCGAGACGCCGCCGCCCATCGAATGGCCGACGACGATCACGCGCTTGCGAGCGAGTCGATTCACGACCTCGTCGAGATCGGCCACGTAGTCGAGATAGTGGTAATAGCCACCTGCGCCGATCCAATCGCTGTCACCGTGACCGCGTAGATCGGGTGCGATCACGTGCGCGTCGAGTCGCGGTGCGACTTCGTGCCAGCCGAACGCAAGATCGAGAAAGCCGTGCACCATCACGAAGGTGGTATCGCTCGACGCTTCCGCATTCCACTCGAGGACGTTGTACGTGAGCCCGGTAGCGAGCCCGATCCGGCGGGCTTTCAGGGGCCTGCCTCGATGTGATAGACGTCGCCGCTCGTCGTGGTCTCGTACAGCTCGCCGCGCGAATCGGCGTGGATGCTCGACGGCGACTTCGGCCAGCCGCCGGTCGGAGCCGGCAGATCGGTCACGGTGAGCGAGCCGTCTCCGTTGAGCACCGCTTCATCGAGCACACCGCCGCCGTTGTCGCTGAAGAAGTAGATGCCGTCGAGGTCCGGGTAGCACGAGCCGCGATAGACCTGGCCGCCGATGATCGAGTTCCAGCCGGTGTGGTCGTGCGTGAACTGCGGAAACGTCTTGCCGGTCGCGTCGCAAGCGACTTGCACCGGTTGGTTGTTGCAGTGGTCGGGGTCGTCGGTCTGACAGCAGTAGTTCGCTTCGTACATCGACCAACCGAGGTTCGCGCCGCCTTGTAGCCCGGCGGGCAGCACGTCGAGCTCCTCCATCACCTCTTGGCCGACATCGCCGATCCACATGTCGCCGGTCTTGCGATCGAACGACCAGCGCCACGGGTTGCGCACGCCGAGGACGAATACCTCGGGCGCGCCGCCGCTCGTCGCGAACGGATTGTCGGCCGGGATGCCGTACGGCTTAGCGTTCGCGGGATTGTCGACATCGATGCGCAAGATCTTCGCGAGCAGCGCGTTCGGGTTCTGCCCGTTGTGGTTCGGATCGCCACCCGCGCCACCGTCGCCGGTCGAGATGTAGAGGAAGCCGTCGCTGCCGAACTCGAGCATGCCGGCGTTGTGGTTCGTGGCGTAGTCGGGGATCGACAGGATGATCTTCCCGCTCGCCGGATCTGCGGTCGAGATATCGGTCGAGCTCGCGGTGTATTCCTCGACGACGTCGACCCACGGGTTCTGGGTGTCGGTGTTGTCCGGGTTGTTCGCGGTGTAGTCGACGTAGAACTTGTGGTTCGTCGCGTACTGCGGATGGAACGCGAGGCCGAGCAAGCCTTGCTCGCCTCCGGACACGACCTTGTCCGAGATGTCGATGAACGGCGCGTCTTCCAGCTGCTCCTGGTTGAAGATCCGGATCCGACCTTCGTCTTCGAGCACGAACAGCCGGCCGTCGTTCGGAGGCGCGGTTGCGAGCAACGCGCGGCCCTGCACGGTGCCGATCTTGCGGACCGAGATGTTCGTTCCGGACGTCTGCGTACATGCGAGCGCGGCCGGGCCGTCGATCGCAGGCAACGTGTCGACCGGCTTCGGCGAGTCTTGTTTGGCGCTGCTCCTGTGGCTGCATGCGGCACCGCCGAGCCCCAGCACGACGCTCGCGATCCGGACGAGACGCGCGGAGTTCCCCATGACGGGAGCATACCGCGGGTCGCGGCGAGCTGCGTCGAAAACAGTCAGTGCAGCCGATCGAGCGCAGCGCGGGCGTCGTCGACGCGCGGCGAGCTCGCGAATCGAGTGACGAAGTCCTCGTAGCGGTGACGCGCCTCGTCGCGCATGCCCGCGCGTTCGGCCGCAACAGCCGCCCAGAACACCGCATCTTCGACGACGACTGGATCGATCGCGAGATCGAACGCAGCGATCGCATCGGGGAAACGCTCGCCACGCAATGCTTGCCAACCAGCGCGGAACGCACCGAGCGAGCTCGGTCGACCCGCGGGCGGGGTCCAGATCTCGCCGGTCTCGATCGAGATGTGCTCACCGCCGGCTCGGACCTCCGCGGTCCCGGCGAACACGTGCGCAGACACGATCACGCCGCCGCGCGCGACGATCTCGCTGCGGCCCGCGATCGCGATCGTCGTGCCGTTCGCGGTGGCGGCCGCCGCTGCGCGACCGCGGGTATCGAGCTCGATGGTCCCGTCGCGCAACTCGATCGTATCGACGCCATCGATCGTGCTGCGGGTGAGCTGCGCATCGCCCGCGGCGAGCGAAGCCGGTTGCAGCGAAGGCGCCGGGACAGGATGTGGCGACCCGACCGCCGGAGCGGGCGCTGGGATCGGCGGCAGTGGAGTCACGACGATAGCTCGTGCCGGCGCGTGCGGTGCGATCGCGATCGTCGGTGCCGGCGCCGAGCGGGCCGGATCGTCGTGGCGGCGCAGCAGATAGAGGCCACCGGCGGCCGCGGCGGCGGCGATCGCGGCGAATGCGAAACTGCGGCGAACGCGCGGTGCATCCTCGAAGGCCGGCGCGTCGGACAGGATCGACGCGGCGAGCCGCGTGCGGCGCGAGCCGACGAGGGCAGGCGCGATCGTGTGCTGAGCGAGCGCGATGATCTCGCGTTGCGCGTCGAGCAACGGATGACAATGGGTACAGTGCATCGCGTGGGTCGCGGCGCGCGGATCTTCACCAGAGGCGGCGGCGGCGAGCCGCGGCGCGCTAGGGCACGTCACGACTCGCCTCCTTGGAGCGCTCGGCGTAGCGCGGTGCGAGCCTCGAACACGCGTCGCCATAGCGTGCCTTGCGGAATGCCGAGCGCGGCCGCCGCATCGATGCCGCGTTCGCCTTCGAGATCGACGAGCACGAACGCCGCACGCAACTCGTGGCCGAGCGCGGCGATCGCGTCGGGTAGGCGAGACAGCGTCGGATCGCGTGGAGTTGCGACCGCCGGCAGCTCCTCGGCGACCACGCCGAGCGCGCGCTTGCGGCGGATCTCTTTGCGCGCGTATTCCTTCACGACGTTCGCGGCGATCCCGAACAGCCACGAGTGCGCGGTCGCGCCGCGAAACCGCTTCGCTGCATCGAACGCGCGTAGGAACGTAACCTGGACGAGATCGTCCACTTCGTCGGCGTCGGCGCCGCGCATGTGCGAGACGAAGCGATGCAACGCGTCGGCGTGGCGTTCGAACAACATCGAGCGCGCCGCTCGATCGCCGGTAGCGCACGCGGCGACCATGCCGACGTCGGACAGCTGATCGGTCAGCGAGTCCACGCGCGGCTCCGGTCGCAGCTTGAGCAGCTTGCCGGTCTTCACAGCGACCGCCGCAACGAGAACGCGAGCTTCCAGTCGAGCGTCGGCGTCGAAGCCGATGTGGGCTGCGGGCCGTCCCAAGGTGGAGCTTGCACGGCGCTGTCGAGGAAGTGATAGGTCCGGTCGTAGATCTCCGAGATCACGCCGACATCGACCCCCCAATGGCCGGTGACGTTGTAGCCGAGCAACAGTTGACCATCGGCGGACGGAAACACCGCGGTCGTGCCGGTGGTGATCTGCATCCCGCCCGCGGGCTCGATCGACGTGAGTTGCGCATCGACCACCGCGAAGCCCGCGGCGAGCTCGGCGCGCACCCGCCAGCCGTTCCACGTCGCGGAGTAAGACGCGGTCGCGAGCGCGCGATAGTCGTGGGTTTCGACCGTCTCGAGGCCAGGGTTCACGAAATCGTCGATCCGCGTGTCTTCGATCGCGCCCGCGGCCCCGAGTGCGAGCCCACCGCGGTGCCACAGGTCGACATCGAGCCGAGCGCCGTAGCCGATGGTGCCGGTGGTCACCGTGAACGCGAGCCAACGCCCTGGCGACGGCGCTGCGACGACGAGCGGCGCCATCGGTTGCGCAGCCTCGGCGGGCGCGAAGTAGCGGACGGGCTGAGCGATCGGCGGGTTCGGAGCGACATCATCGGCCGCAGCCCAGCTCGCGACCAGTACGCCGATGCTCGCGGCATCGGGTGCGACGTGCTCGCGGACGCGGCCGCGCGGGTCGCGTGCAAATACGTAGTAGCCACCGTCGGTGTCGATGATCCTGACCTCGAGCGGAATCGCGCACGCGTGCTCGCGGGCGAGCGCAGCTTCGACGTCCCCGCGGATCGCCTCGGGCGCGCGCGCGATCGTCACGGCGCAGTCGGCGACGGGATCAGCGGCCGCGGATCCGGCGCCGAGCGCGAGCGTGATAGCGATGGTTAGCTTGGTCATGGCATCACATCGTGTGGCGGAGCGCGACGGCAACGGACAGCTCGGGGCCGGTTAGCTCGAGCACCTGAGGTGTGCCGCCGATGATCATGTGGAGCTGCGCTTCGTACATCGAGGCGATAAAGCCGGCGTCGATGCCCCAATGGGTGCCGATGTCTCGACCGACGAACAGCGTCGCGTTCGTAATGACGGTCACCGCGCTCGCGTTGAGATCGGAGGGCTCTCCCCACAGGCCGAAGCCGTTGAGCGAAGCCTCCGCCATCCGCGCGCCGACTCCGAATCCGCCGCGCAGCCGCCAGCCGTGAAACGTGGCGGTCGCCGATGCCATCGCCACAACGTCGAAGCTTGTCGTCGTCATGATGCTGTCGCTCATTAGCTGCATCTCGGGCCGCCTGTCCTGCGACGCTCCGAGCGCAACGCCAAGCGCGTACGCCCCCCAGCGCAGCACATCGGCATCGAGCCGACCACCCGAGCCGCCGAGCGAGGACGTGAACGCGCTCGCGCTGACCCAACGCGGCGCGACGCGCCGGGCGGTCGCACGCTCGACGTAGATCGGCGATGACGGCGGAGCAGGAGACATCGTCGTCACCGGAGGCTGCGGCAGAGTCTCGACCGGCGGAGGTGGCGGGCTAAATCCGTCGGACGCGGCCCAGCTCGCGACCAACACGCCGGCACTGGCGGCATCGGGCACGACGCGCTCGCGGATCCGGCCGAGCGCATCGCGCGCGAACAAGTAGTAGCCACCCTCGCTCGGCACGACGCGAACTTCGAGCGCGACGTTGCAGCGCGACTCCTGAGCGAGCCAGCCGTCGATCTCGGCGCGGACCTCGTCGGGTGCATGCGCGACCGTCACGTCGCAGCGCGGCGGCGGGCTCGGCTGAGCGGCCGCCGAACCGGCGATAGCAAACGAAGCGATGACGATGGCGCGGCGCATGAACCCTCCGGCGACGAGACCGTACGACGTGGTTGCCGAACTCGAGCTTTTCATCGCCCGATGTCATCGATTTGTTCTACGGCTTTGGAGGCGGCGTCACATCGGCGGCACGTCCGACCCGTTCGCCCCACTTGCCGAACGCCCACAGCACGAGGCCGACCGCGGCGAACGGCGCGAGAAACACCCAGCCGACAAATCCCGACGAGATCCCGAAGTAGGCGAGCGCGAACACCATGCCGATCGCCCACACGCCCATCGCGACGAGGTAGCCCGTGATCTGGATCTTGCGCTTGCGGATCGCGGCCTCGAGCTTGCGCAAGAAGAACTGCGCCTCGTCGGGCGACAGATCTTGGATCGCGCGCGCGAGGTCCTCGTGCTTCTGCCGGTCGAACGCTTGTGCGACCAGGGGATCCTCGGTGGACTTCGCCACGCCGCGACCTTAGCACGATGGTATATGCGGCACTTGCCGACGACGACCGTCACCGACGACCTCGGCCGCGCGCTGCGCTTCACCCGGCCGCCGCAGCGGATCGTCTCGCTCGTGCCGAGTGACACTCATAGCGTGATCGCTCTCGGCGCCGGGCCGCGGCTTGTCGGCGTGACGACCTACTGCGATGCGCCGGGCGTCGCGACGGTCGGGGGCACGAAGGATGTCGATGTCGAGGCGGTGGTCGCGCTCGCCCCCGATCTCGTCATCGCGAATCAAGAGGAGAACGCGCGCAAGCCGCTCGAGGCGCTCGCGGGTCGCGTACCGCTGCTCGTGTCGTTGCCGCGGCGAGTCGGGCAGGGGCTCGCTCATCTCGCGCGGCTGGCGCGGGCACTCGGGGTGGCCGACGATCCGGCGGTGCGCGAGCTGATCCGACGCAGCCTCGCGGTCCCGGCCGAGCCGCCGCCGGCTCATGCGCGCGCGTTCGTGCCGATCTGGATGGATCCGTTGATGACGATCAATGCCGACACTTTCGGCTCCGACGTGCTCGCGTATACCGGCGTCGCGAACGCGTTCGGCGAGCGCCAGCGGCTGTATCCGCTCGCCGCCGATCTCGGCAAGGCGGCAGCGATCGATCCGGCCGGACGCGATCAACGCTATCCGCGGGTCACGCTCGACGAGCTCCGCGCCCGCGCGCCCGAGCTGATCGTGTTGCCCGACGAGCCGTACGTGTTCTCCGCCGACGACGAGGCGGTATTGCACGCTGCGGCGCCGAGCGCGCGGGTCGTACGCGTCTCGGGCAAGGATCTGTTCTGGTACGGCGCGTGGACGATCGATGCGATCGCGCGACTCGTCGAACAGCTCGCGA
This sequence comes from uncultured Kofleriaceae bacterium, assembly GCA_964504685.1. GTDB lineage: Bacteria > Myxococcota_A > Polyangia > Haliangiales > Haliangiaceae > JABFXX01. The sequence goes on from CAZDGY010000016.1 coordinate 15,854, forward strand.
ACTAGCGTCCGCGTCTACTTCTTACGCGCGAGCATCAAGCGCAACCCAGCGGCGAGCCGTCCGCGACCGTCCCGTAGCGCGCAAACGATGACACCGCGACGCCTGCAATGCCTGCCGCAAGATCGGTTCTTAACGAAGACGCAGCCGCAGCGCCGCGATCAAGCGGTCGAGCGCTTCGGGGCCGCGCGTGAAGAACAGCGACGGCTCGATCAGCTCGAGCTCCATCACGAGCGGGCGGCCGGTGGCGTCGCGCGCGAGATCGACCCGTGCGTAGAGGATGTCGGCGACGTACGGAACGAGCGCGGCAAGCGCGGTCGCGCGTTCGTCGTCGGCGATCGGCATCGGGCCATCGACCCGCTCTACATCGCCTGCGAACCGCGGCGTCTTGCGGATCGCGTGCGTGATCGCGCCGTCGACCCAGATCAGTGAACGCTCGCCGTAGTCGTCGACCGAGGCGATGTAGGGCTGGATCAGCGCCGCGCCACGCGCGGTGAGCTCGTGGAGATGGGCGCGGGCGGCGGGTTCGTCGTTATCGAACACCTTCGCGCCGAGCGAGCCGGCGCCGACCTCGGGCTTGAGCACGATCTTGCCGGCAGGGATGATCGCTGCCGCTGCGCCGCCGGGCTCGACCAGCGTGGTCGCCGCGGTCGCCACGCCGCGCGCCGCGAGCTCGAGTAGGTAGCGCTTGTAGACGTTCGCCCGCACGACATGCGGCGGATTCCACAGCGGCGCTGCTCGGCTCGCGCGATCGACCCACGCGAGAAACGCCGGCAGGTCGAGCGCGTAGTTCCACGTCGAGCGCACGAGCGTCGGGATCGGCGCGTCCCAGTCGACGCTCGGATCATCCCACGCGAGCAGCGGCGCCGCGATGCCGGCGGCCGCGAGCGCTGCGGCGAGTGGGGCGGCATCGTTGTCGACCTCGGGCAGCATCGCGCACGTGGCGATTCTCAGCTTCACGCCAGCGCCGCGGCGAGATCGTCGTAGAGGTCGTCTTCGTGCTCCAGCCCGACCGAGAGCCGTAGCAAATCCGGTGGCGTCGGGCTCGTCGGTCCTTCGACCGTTACGCGATGCTCGACCAGGCTATCGACACCGCCGAGCGACGTCGCCGGCACCCAGATCGTCAGCTTGCTGATGACCGCGAGCGCGCGCGCTGCACCGCCGCTGGTCTCGATCGACAGCATGCCGCCGAACCCGCCGGTCATCTGGCGCGATGCGATCGCGTGTTGCGGATGTGACGGCAGCCAGGGATAGCGCACGGTCACGCCGGGCAGCGTCGAGAGTCGGCGCGCGAGCGACAACGCGGTCGCGCTCTGCCTCGCGACCCGCACGAACAACGTCCGCATTCCCCGCAACAACAAGTACGCCTCGACCGGGCCGAGGCACGGCCCTTCTTCTCGGCGGAGCTGCGCGAGCTCGGCCCACTCGGCGTCGGCTTTCGCGGTGACGAGGGCGCCGGCGAGCACGTCCGAGTGGCCGGCGAGATACTTCGTCGCCGCATGCAGCACGAGGTCGGCACCGAGCTCGAGCGCGCGGGTATGAACCGGTGTCGCGCACGTCGAATCGACGTAGACCCGCGCACCGGCCGCGTGCGCCGCGCTCGCGACCGCGGCGATATCGGTGACCTCCCACGTGGGGTTCGCCGGCGTCTCGATCCACACGAGCCGGGTCGCGCCGGGGCGCAAAGCCGCGATCGGATCGGCGGTGAAGTCGACGCTGAGCTGCCAGCGCGCCGCGAACTTGCGAAGCCACTCGCGCAGCGCGTAATAGCCCGCGCGCGGGAACACGACGTGATCGCCGGGCTTGCACGTCGCGCGAATCGCAGCCGTCGCCGCCGCCATCCCCGATGCGAACACCATCGCCGCGGCGCCGCGCTCGAGCGCGACCAACACGTGCTCGGCGTGCATCGGCGTCGCAGCCTTGTCGCGGATGTAGTCGCGTCCGTCGGCGAGCGCGTAGGCGGCGTCGCGCGGGTACGTCGTCGCGAGCTCGATGCTCGGCACCACCGCGTTCGCGGCGTGGCCGGTCTTGATCGCGAGCGTCTCCGGCTTCATAGGTCGAACACCCGAGTGATCCCGGTCTGGTCCGACGCCGAGCGCGCCGCGAACAGGACGAAGGCCGCAGAGCCACGCACGCGACCGAGCCTACGATGTATAACTAAGGTATGGAACGCCGGGTGGTGATCATCGAGGACGAGCGCGATGTCGCTCGATTGGTGGAGTTCAACCTGCAAGGCGCAGGGTTCACCGTCGTGTCTGCGGGCACCGGCGCCGAAGGGCTAGCCGCCGCGCGTGCGCAGGTCCCCGACGTCGTCGTGCTCGATCTGATGTTGCCCGATACATCCGGCTACGAGGTGTGCAAAGAGATCCGCGCCGACGCCAAGCTCAACGATGTCGGCGTCCTCATGCTGACCGCGAAGGGCGAGGCCGAGGATCGGATCTTGGGCCTCGAAGTCGGCGCCGACGATTACGTCGTCAAGCCGTTCAACGTGCGCGAGGTCGTGCTGCGCGTCACCGCACTCGCGAATCGGATCGCCGAGCGCAAAGCGCGGCCCACGTCGAGCGACGCCGCCGGTTTGCTCAAGGTCGGCCCGATCGAGCTCGATCCGGTCACCCACGACGTCAAGATCGATGGCACCCCGACTCAGCTCCGCCCGCTCGAGTACAAGCTGTTGCAGCTACTCGTCGGTGATCCGGGCCGCGTGTTCTCGCGCGAAGAGCTACTCGAGCAGGTCTGGGAAATGCGCGGCGACATCAACACGCGCACGGTCGACGTCCATGTTCGCCGGCTGCGCGTTAGCCTCGGCACCGCGTCCGAAGTGATCGAGACGGTGCACGGGTTCGGATATCGCGCTCGGCGCGATGCGTAAGAGCCTCCGCTACCGGCTGCTCGTCACGTTCTTCGTGGCGGTCGTCCTCGGTGGAACCGCCACGCTGTTCGGGATCGAGCGCACGCTCGCCGGCGACCTCGTCACCGGCCTAGACACGCGGCTCGCGAAACAAGGGCAGGCGGTCGCCGCATGGCTCGCGAAAGAAGGCAACCCGGCCCAGCTCGCGCAAGAGCTCGCGGAGGTCACCGGCACGCGGATCACGATCGTCGGCGCCGACGGGCTGATCACCGGCGACTCGGCGGAGCGCGACGCGCTCGGCAAACCGATCGGCGATGCCGAGGAGATCGCACAGGCGCGCACCGGCGCGACCGGCCGCGCGCATCGCTCGCTGTCGCCCGACGAACCACCGCAGTATCTGCTCGCAGTTCGCGCCGCGGCGGGGTCGGTGATCAGGCTCGCGGTGCCGATGGGCGACATCACCGATGCGCGCTCGCGAATGCGCGCGCGGCTGCTCGTCGGCTTTGGCGTCGGGTTCGTGGGCTCGCTGTTGCTGTCGTGGGTGTTCGTTCGCGCGATCACGCGGCCGATCCGCTCGGTGACGCAGACCGCCGAGCGCCTCGCGGCGGGCCAATTCGATGCGCCGCCGCCGACCGCTGCGATCGCCGCGGGCGGTGACTTCGGCGTGCTCGCGCGCGCGATGATGCAGATGGCCGGCGAGATCAAGGCGCGGATCGCCGAGCTGACCGAGCAGCGCGACTTGCAATCGGTCGTGGTCGGCGCGCTGGTCGAGGGCGTGATCGTCGTCGCGCCAGGCGGTGCGCTCACGCTCGTCAACGAAGCCGCCCAGCCGCTGGTCGGCGAAGGCAAGCTGCCGGAGCCGCTCGCGAAGCTCGTCGCGCGCGCCGAGAAGGGCGAGCAAGCCGACGACGAGCTCGAGCTCGTGGGCCGTACCGTGCGCGCGGCAGCTCGCCCGCTACAAGCCGGCGCGGTCATCGTCGTTCTCTACGACGTCACCGCGTTGCGTGCTGCTGAGGCGGTGCGCCAAGGCTTCTTGTCAAACGCTGCGCACGAGCTGCGCACGCCGGTCACGTCGATCTCGGGCTACGCCGAGACGCTGCTCGGCGCCGGCGTCGATAGCGACACGTCGCGCGAGTTCTTGCAGACGATCCATCGCAACGCGCAGCGCATCGCCGGGCTCGTGTCGGATCTGCTCGTGCTCGAACAACTCGGAGGTCGCGAGGCGGTCGTAGGCGATCGCGTGGCGGTCGCGCTCGTCGAAGTCGTGCAGGACGCCGTGCGCACGGCGAAGGGCGTGACGCCGAGCGCGCAGATTTCGGTCGACGTCGCGGATGGGCTCGATGTGCTGGGCACGCGCGATGGTCTCGATCACGTCGTGCAGAACCTCGTCGACAACGCGGTCAAGTACGGCGGCGACTCGCCGGTCGTCGTGAGCGCCGGCCGCGACGGCAAGAAGATCCGGCTCGCGATCAGCGACGGCGGCCCGGGGATTCCACGCGGCCATGAGGAGCGCGTGTTCGAGCGGTTCTATCGACTCGATGCCGGCCGCAGTCGCGATCGCGGCGGCTCCGGCCTCGGCCTCGCGATCGTCAGGAGCCAGGTCGAGGCGATGGGCGGTCGCGTGTGGGTCGAGGATGCCAAGCCGGGCGCGCGGTTCGTGGTCGAGCTCGACCCGTTCGACCCAGCGGCGGCATCGAAGCGGATGAGCGCGTCGAAGATCCGCCCGGGTACGCCGATTCCCTAGCGGACGTAGGGATGTTCGCGCCTGCCGATCCGACGCAGCAGCATCGCGGTCGATGCGATGACCACCGCGATGTTCCAGCTGGCGACGACCGCCAGCGGTAGCTTGCGGAGCGTCGGCTGGCCCGCGAACGCGTAGAACGCGTTGAACGCGACGAACCCGGCGACCGCGAGCATGACGTGCCGGATGCGCGCGTACGCCTGCGCGCGCGCGTCGTCGGTCGTGCTGGGATGGCCGCGGCGCCACGCCGAACGAGCCATCGCCTCGATCGTGGCGAACAGCGCATAGCTCGCGGCGCCGAACGCGACGAGCGTCAGCGGCACGGCGACGATTCGCGGCACCGAGGTCGCGAACCACCAACCCGGTCCGGTCGCGAGCTGCGCCATCGCGCGTTCGTACGCCCACGCGCCGGAGAAATAATAGTCCCAGCCGCCGCTGACGAGATTGAAGTACACGTAGAACCCGACGACGACTCCGGGCCAGGCGAAGTACGCGATCCGGCGCGATGGGTCGCCCGCTTCCTTCCAATAGCCCTGCTCGACATCGATGTCGGGGCAATGCTTCTTGCACGCGACGCACGGTGAGCACTGCGAGGTCATCGCCTCGCCGGCCGCGGTCGCCGAGCGCGCGGGCTCGGTGTGGATCTTCTCGACCATCCCGATCGGGCACAGGAAGTTGCACCAGGTCTTACCGCCGTAGACGAAGGACGTGACGAGCGCGCAAGCCGCGATCGCGCCGAGAAACCCGGCGAGCCAGACGTCGCTGCCGTTCGTGGCGACCAGCCGCAGCGTGAGACACGCGATCATCAGCGCGAGCTGGACGAGCAAGTAATGCGCCGAGATCCACGCGCCGGCTTTGCGCGTTCCGGGGCGGCCGAGGAGGCGCCCGGTTTGCCCGAACACGGCGAGCGGGCAGATCCGCCGCCACACGTGGTAGCCGGCGACCGTCCAGAACATCGGCAGCGCCGCGATCAACACCGTCCACAGCAGCCGGTTACCGTGCGACAGCCCGAGTACGGCGGGAATCGTCGCGGCGAACGCGAGCAGCATCACGACGCGCGCGGCGGTGATCCAGCGTGGCGCAGAGCCGCCGTCGGTGAACGCGGTCGCGCCCCCGCGCGCTCGCACTTCTCGAATGACGGTGAGCTTGGTCATCGCTTCGCGAGCGGGCAGGTCAGCTGTTTCGCTGCATCGGCGCCGAGGTAGAGCTCGAGCATCATCTTGGACCGACACTCTTGGTAGTCGAGAAACTCGAGTGTGAACGGCTCCCAGCTCGCGCCCGGAACGATCTGGAAGTTGAGGGTCGGCAGCGCGTGGTTCAATGCCTTCGGCGTGCCCGCGTCGGGATCGTTCGTCGCCGGGTCGCTCCAGTCGTGCATGCCGAAGTTGCGGATGTGGCACTGCGAG
>CAZDGY010000017.1:0-21705 GCA_964504685.1 uncultured Kofleriaceae bacterium
ACGCGCGTGTGCCCGATCCCCGGGTTGAGCGTGTGGCCGTTGCCATCCGCGACCCGCACGCACGTGCCGGTGCCGGCGAGCTCGAGCTGGTTCGTCGTGGTCAGCTGCCAGCTCGGCGCAGTCGCACACGAGGCGATCGCGAGCGCACCGGCGGTCGCGGCGAGGCACGTGTCGTCGCCGGCGGCGCCGAGCTGGATCCGCCCGGTCACGGCCGCCGTCGTCACCACGCTGCGTTGCGCGTAACTTCGCTCGGCCCACGAGGTGTCGTAGTTCCACTCGTCGAATACCGGGTCGTCGAGCGTAGAGTCCTTCGCGAGCTGATCGCGATCGTCGTAGATCCAGTAGCGCGCGAACGTCTGGCGTTTCTGCTGCTGGCGCGGCGGCGTGATGTTGACCGGCTCGCGATCGAGCGAGTAGCCGCGATAGGTGCGGAGCTGGAGCGGCGTGCCCATCGTCGCTTGCGCTTCGATCGCGGCGGATAGCGCGAACAACGCGCCGAAGTAATGGCTCCAGTGCTCGGTGTAACCGTCGACCGCGACGCAATCCGCGTCGGAGCTGCACGGCAACGCGGCGGCCGAATCACAGGTGCCGTGCGCGAGGTTGCATGTATTGGCCTTGAAGCTCTGCGGACCGTCGAGCACGTCGAAGTAGAGATTTGTCGCGTCGAGCGTGCTGACCGAGGTCGCGGCGAACCGCTCGATCACGCCGGCGAGCACGCCCACCAGCTCGTCGTGCGCGGTCGTCGGATCGGTCGGCGACTTCGGGCCGATCACTTGCTCGGGAATCGCGCTGCCGAGCGTGCACAAGTCCGCGCCCGCGACCGCTTCGCATTGCGTGCAGCATCCGGTGGCGCCTTGGGGAAACGCGCACGGCGTGTCAGCGCCCGACCACGTGCACTCGCGGCTGTCCGCCGCCGCGCAGCCGAACGTGTAGCCGTAGTAGCTCGGCCACACCGGCGGCGCGCGCAGCTCGCAGCCGACGCACGCGCCGTCGCTGTAGCCGCCGCTCGCGCCGACTCCTTGCGTAGGCGCGATGCCTTGAATGCCGGCGCGCGCCCACTGGAGGTTCGCGTTCGACGAGCCTTGCTCCGGGTGATAGCCGTTGTAGACGCACGACGCGACGTTCTCCCACATGCACTCGATCTCGCCGTCGACCAGCCGCACGAACACGAGCGACAGCTGCGCGCCGCCGACCGCAAGTGCGTACTGCGTGAGCTCGACGCCGCCAACGCTGATCGAGACGTGCCCCGGATCGGACACCATCGTCCACCCCGGCGGCGCCGACGCACCCGCGACGTAACCGGGCAACGGCGTCTGCCCGGCCATGAACGAGTAGGCGTCGAGGAGGCCGCGCTCGCGATCGCGCCAATAGGCGTCGGGGTCGTCGTGGGTCAGCCGACCGCACGCGTTGTGGCTCTGATCGGTCATCACGTCGTTCGCCCAGTCGTCTCCCGCGGTGAGCACGACCAGCGTGACGTTGTTGCCGACCGCGATGCTAGCCGCGAGATCGGGGTTCATGAACAGCAGATCGTCATCGGGATGCGCCGTGATGTAGACGTCGGAGCAGCGTCCGGGCCCCGGACAGGGAAACGGCGAGATCGCCGGCTCGGCCGCGACGATCGCAGGCGCCGGCGCTGAGGGCGCGCAGCCGACGATCGCGAGGACGCACCAAAACCGAGACACGCGCGCCTACAATACAGAAATGCCGCCGCAGATCAGCGGCGTTCTCGGGCTCGGCTCGCAGTGACGCTAGCTACGGGCAGTCCGTCGGGCAGGTCGCGTTCGACTCGTCGGCCTCGCACGTGCCATCGGGCGAGTTGCCATCGCACGCGGTGTCGCCGGCGATGATGCAAGCGAAGCACATCGTGATGTCATCGCCGATATTGCACGTGAAGTTGACGTTGCACGCACTGCCGCCGCCACCGCCGATCAAGCACGTCAAACAGCTGTTCGCGTCGTAACCGGGAGGACATGCGCCGCCGGTAATGCAGGTCAAGCACGCCTGCTGATCGCACGCGCCCATCGTGCCGGCGTCGGAACCGGCGCCACTGCAATCCACCGGGCAGTTGTTCGCGTTTTCGCCGGTGTCACACGTTCCGTTGCCACACATCGCAGTGCCGGCATCGGGCGCCGCGTGCGTGCCGCAGTCTGCCGGGCAGTTGTCGACTTCGCTCGCCGCGCAGATCCCATCGCCGCACGACGGCACGTGGTTCGCGTCCGGAGTCGGCGTGCCGCTCGTGTTGCCGAAGCTACACGCGGCGAGTAACACCGATGTAACGAGCGCGAACAAATAGCTCGATGGGTTCCTCATCGCCGCGCATCGTACTAATCGGCTTCACTGAATCAACGACAAAATGGCGATCAGCCGCTTTCAGAACCGTAGACTCCGGTCGCAAGTCGGCGATCTAACGCGCGATGCAGCGCGGCATGCTCCGGTCGGACCAGCTCGGGGTCGGCCGCCAGCACGGCGTCGGCATGCCGTCGGGCCTCGAGCAGCAGCTCGGTGTGCTGGGCGAGGCTGCCAAATCGCAGCCGCGGCACGCCGGCTTGGCGCGGCCCGAGCAACTCACCCGGCCCGCGCAGCGCGAGATCTTGCTCCGCGATCTGAAAGCCATCGGAGGTCGCGACCAGCGCATCGAGCCGGAATCGGCCGTCCTCGCTGACCGTTCCTTGCGCGAGCAGCACGCAGTGCGCGACCCCGCCGCCGCGCCCGACCCGACCGCGCAGCTGATGGAGCTGAGCGAGCCCGAACCGCTCGGCATCGTGGACGACCATCACGGTCGCCGCCGGCACGTCGACCCCGACCTCGATCACCGTGGTCGCGACCAACACGTCGAGCGCGCCGGCCTTGAACGCGCGCATCGCGCGATCGCGTTCGTCGCCCGCCATCCGGCCATGGACCAGGCCGACTCGGAGCTGCGGCATCGCCTCGGCGAGCTCGCGCGCGACCGTGGTCGCGTCCTTCCAGTCTTTGCTCTCGGCCTCGCCGTCGGCATCCACCTTCGGGCAGACCACGTAGGCGCGCTCGCCGGCCGCGACCCGCTCCGCGATCAGCTTGTACGCCTGCGCTTGGCCGCGCGCGCCGGTGCGGACGTGCGTCTTCGCCGGCTGGCGCCCGGGCGGCAGCTCGTCGACCACCGACGCATCGAGATCACCGAACGCGGTGAGCGCGAGCGTGCGCGGAATCGGCGTCGCGGTCATCACGAGCAGATGCGGCGCGCCCTGCCCGTCGTGCTTGTCGCGCAGCTTTGCGCGTTGCGCGACGCCGAACCGATGTTGCTCGTCGATCACGACGAGCCCGAGTGCGGCAAAGCCGACGCCTTCGGACAACAGCGCGTGCGTCCCGATCAGCACGTCGAGCTGGCCGGCAGCGAGCAGCGAGAGCATCGACTGGCGCACCGCCTTCGGCGTCGAACCGGTCAGCACGTCGATCCGCAGCTGCGCGGACTTCGCCCACGCGCGCCAGGTCTCGGCGTGTTGCTCGGCGAGCAGCTCGGTCGGCGCCATGATCGCGGTCTGCCGGCCGGCACGCGCGACTTGCAACGCCGCTGCAAACGCGACCGCGGTCTTGCCCGAGCCGACGTCGCCTTGGAGCAAGCGATTCATCGGCACCGGCTGACCGAGGTCGCCCGCGATCTCGGCGATCACCCGACGCTGCGCCGCGGTCAACGCGAACGGCAGCGCGCGATCGATTGCCTCGTCGAGCTTTGCGGTGCGCTTGCACGCGACCGCGACATCGGCCTTGCGCGTGCGTCGGCGCAGCGCGACCGCGACGCCGAGCGCGAACAGCTCGCCGAACGCGAGCCGACGTTGCCAGCGACTCTCGCCGCGGTTCATCGCCGCGAGCTCGTCGGCCGCGATATCCGACGGCGGCGAGTGTAGCTGCGCGAGCGCGGTGCCGAGCGCAGGCAGGCCAGCCGCTCGCTCGACTGAAGCCGGCACGCCATCGTCGGCGAGCGCGCCGATCCGCTCGCACGCCACGCGACACGCCGCGCGCAACCGCGACCCCGGCACGCCCGGGATATCAGCATAACGCGCGAGGATCGCCGGCGCGGGCTTGGCCGCCGCGTCGCCTTCGGGCACGACGATCGCGAGGATGTCGGGGTTCGCGAATTCCAACCGGCCGTTGCGCCGCCGCACCGCGCCGCTCAGCGTGACGTCGCTGCCCGGCGGCATCCGCTTGTCGATGCCGGCCCATACGTTGAACCACCGGACGAGCGCGGACGTCGGCACATTCGGCGCACCGAGCGCGAAGCCCGGCGCAGACAGGTCGACCTCGTCGAGTCGGACCTCGGCCCAGCGCCGGCCGCGTGCGAAGATCATCCGCGCCGATGCGACCTTGGCGCGAAACGTCGCGCGCTGGCCATCCTCGAGCTGGGCGAGCGCGGCGAGCGGCACCGCGTCGCGGACGTCGTCGTAGCGGCGCGGCAAGCACCACAGCAGATCCTCGACGGTCTCCAACCCGCGCTCCGCGAGGTTCGCCGCGAACGCCGGCCCGATCCCGGGCAACGAATGGGTCGGTGCGGCGAGTGGATCGTCGCTCGCGATCGCGGGCTGCGCCTTGGCCCGCGGAAACCGAGCAAGCAACCGCATGCCGCGCGCGACTTCGATCTTCAACTGATCCGCCGCGAGTCGCTCCCAATCGGCGAGCTTCTCGCGCCACGCGACGAGCGCATCGGTCGGCGCCTTCGCGATCACGCCATCGCATGCCGCGCGCAACACCCGACCGTCGGCATCGCGAAGCCGCGCGAAGTCGTTGTCGTACGCCGCCTTCAACGGCGCGAACAACGCGTCGACGCGACGAGCCAGCTCGGCGTCCATCGCAGACGTTGTAGCAGGCGAGCCTGACGGTCAGCAGCTGTTCTGCGCCCGCGCGATCTCCGACCCCGAGCCCGACAGTCCGTCACCATTGCTCTAGCTCGGCCACGAACAATGCCATCCAGCTGCGCTGGACGTGACCGTCGTAGTACGCGAGCTGTTCGCGAAACTCCTCGCTGAGTGACCAGTCGTGGCCCCGAATCGGTGACGCTCCGAGAGCGACGCTCGCCATCGGCGACCACGCCGATTGATAGGTCGATTGGGTCGGACTTACCCACGTCGCTCGACTGCGCGCATCCGCGCCGAGGATCGCGGTCACGTAGAACGCGTTGAGGTCGAGGAATGGCCCGGGAAAGTGAGCCGGGTTGAGCACCGGCCTTGGCTCGGAGAGCATCCATCGCAGCCCCGCCCCGAGTGAGATGTGGTTCTCGGACGTGTCCGTCGGAGATGGCGAAACGTACTCCTGGCCCTCGAGGGTGTTCGTCTCCTCGACCAGGTGAAGGCGGTGGGCCAGACGTTGCCCGAATTGCACCCTGAAGCTGTAGCCCCGGGTCGGCGGGACATCATCGATTCGGCTCACCCCGCCGAGCCCAATCGCAAAGCTCAGGAACCGGCGCGGCGAGGTCTCGCAGTGCGGGCACCGACTGATGACGGTCGCCCCAGGAATCAGCAAGGCGCCAAGCCCTGGGTGCGAGGCTGAGGGTTGCGCAGCGTTCGGCGCTGGCGGCGCGGCATCGGGTGTTGGTGGCGCAAGGTCGGGCGGTGGCGGCGCAAGGTCGGGCGGTGGCGGCGCCGGGACGTTCGCCGGCGGCGCGGCGCTGTCGGCGCTCGGGGCCGAGTCATCCGCCGGCGGCGTCTGCGCACGCACAGTGCGCAGCGACAACACGGTCGTGAACGCGACCGTCGCCACCACAACCCCGACGCCCAACTTCATCCGACCACGATAACTCGAACGCGCAGCCGAGTCAGCGCAACGCCGCGCTGCGGTGACGGCAAGCACGACGGACGGTAAGCCCGTCGCCGGTTGATCAACTGATCAATTTCAATCGGTGCGGTACGTAAACCGCAGCTCGTAATCACACAAGTGAAAGACGTCGCCCTCGTCGATCCGCTTGTTATCGATCCGCATGCCCTTGTAGTCGATCCCGTTCGTCGACCCGAGGTCCTTGATGTAGAAGGTGCCGTTGCGCCGGATCACCGCGGCGTGCTTGCGCGAGATGTTGCCGTCTTTGATCGGCAGGTCCGACGTCTTGCTGCCGCGCCCGATGATGAACTGGTCCTTCGTCACCGGATAACGCTGGCCGTTGTAGACGAGGAACAGCGTCGGGCCGGCGCCGGCCTGTGGCATCCCACCGCCGTTCGGCGGATAGCCACCGCCAGCGGGTTGCGGCGCGGGCCCTTGCGACATCGCCGGGGCGACGTGCTGCTGTTGCTGCGGCTGCTGCATCATCGCGGCGGCCGGTCCGGCGCCACGCTGCGCGGCGTAGCCGGGGGTCGGCGGCGCGGGGCGAGTGCGGCCACCTGCACCCATCGATGGCTGCGGCGGCGGCTGGGTCACCGGCTGCGGGCGCACCCCGCCTGGCTTCGGCGCTGGCTGCGCTCCGCTACCGTACGAGTTGTTGTTGTTATTGTTGTTGCCGCCCGCGACCGGTTGCGGGCCAGTCACGTTCGGTCCGGCACCACCGCCGGGCGACTGATAATTCTTCGAGCGAGCGTAGTAACGCATCGCTTCGTTGACCAAATAGTCGATCGAGCAGTCGAAGTCGTTCGCCATCTGCTCGAACGTCTCCCAGAGGACGTCGCGGCAGTAGAAATGCCGCATTGTCTTCTTACTCTGATCCATGGGCGCGAATGACTCCTGCGTACGGCTGGCCGAATCGGCCCCGCTTTCTCTCCCGGTCGCCTTCAACCTTACACTATCGCCCCCCCGGGCGCGACAAACCTCACTTACTTCCCAGCACCTAGCTGGCCGGCGAGCTCCTTCGCCCGGTCGCCCAAGGTCGGGTCCGCCTTGCGATCTTTGGCGTCGACCCCGCTCTGATCCCCCCAGAAACCGTCGAGCTTTTCGGGGGCGTGCGCGAGCGCCAGCAGCTTCGGCGCGTCCTCGACGGACTTCAGCTTGGCCAAGGCCTCGACCGCGATCCAGCGCTGGACCCGGCCTTTGTCGCCGAGCAGCTCGCGAACCTGGGCCAGGGTCACATCGCGCGGGGTCGCCGCGACGATCGCGTTGATCACCGAGCCGCCGAGCGAGGCTTGGTCGTAGCTACCTTCCGGCAACGCCCGAATGACCTAGGCGATCGACTTGGCGCCGCCACATTGGATCGCGTTGGTCGCCACGACATAGCGGTACCGGCTGCTGCCGTGCGGCTGCGGGATCATGTCGACCAGCGGCTGCAGACACTGGGGTGGGCCGACTGCCCGAATGAGCGAGATCGCGTCGTTCGCGATCGCACCCGACATCGAGTCGTCCTTCGCGATCGACACGAGGAAGTCGAGGTTCGGCACGAGCGGCGCGGCCTCGGCGACATCGAACAGGCCCTGCGGATCGACGTAGACGCGGGCGAGCGCCGCGAGCACGCGACCCGGCAGCGAGTCGTCGCCGCGGTTCATCCGCACCAACGCGAGCTCGTCTTTGACCGCGGTCGGATCTTGCGTCGCGGCAAGCGCGATCAGTAGCTCGTCGCCGACCTTGTTCTTGACCTTCTCTTGACCCGGCGCGGCGATCACGCCGTCCAGTACGCCGATCAGCTTCTTACCGGACGGCGCGCCGATCATCCGGATCACGGTCGAGCCGGTGAACTGCCCGGCGTTCGCACGGCCCTCGTAGGACGGGACCGCGTACCAGTCGATCATGTAGTCGTCGATCTGCTTGCGCTCGGCATCGCCGCCGTACTTGCGGATCATCACGAGCGCATCCTTCGCGCTGACCTGCGGCGGCCCCGGCAGCTTCATGTCACCGTCGACCCGGGCGATCGCCCACAGCCGGGTGATCAACTTGGAGACGACCTCGGCCTTGCGGCCCTTGGACATCTGCTCGAGCACGGCCTTGACGTCGGGATCGCGGCCCATCCTCACGAGGTTGACCGCGGCGTGCGCCGATACATCGGCGTCGAGCGACTCGTCGGCGACCGTGTGTTGCAGCTTGCCCGGACCCCTTTCGGTCCGCATCCATTTGTCGAGGTTGTCGTCGGTCGGCTTCTCCGAGCAGCCCGATGCAGCGGAGACGAGCACGGCGATCAAGATGAGGCGGCGCATACGTAGCGCAGCCTATCACCCGCGCCGCGCGAGCGTGGTGATACGTTCCGCGCGATGTTGCGTGTCCGTCGCCTGTCGATCGTCGCCCTCGCGGTGGCGGCGTCGCACGCGCACGCGTCCCCGGTTTCGGATCCGACATCGGGCCGCTCGGTGTTCACCGGCGCGACGCTGCCAGGAGCGACGTCGATCTATCTCGATCCCGCCGCACTCGGCCTCGGCGTCGCGAACGAGATCTACCTCGGGGGGAGCGCGGTCATCGATCAGTCGCGGATCGCGGTGTCGACGCTCGACATCAATACCGGCGCGACGACCGCCGGGCCCGACGTTCACGATACGAGCTTCGCGCCCGGAGGCTTGGCGGCGGCGATCTTTCACCTCGGCGGTGATTCGAGCCCGCGGTTCACGCTCGCGGTGTCGTTGCAAGCCACGCCGGGCGAGCGGTTCGCGTCCGGCCACGATTCGCTGCGCTACTTCACGCTCGGCGGCTACGAGCGAACGTATGACGGGGCGGTCGCCGCGGCGATCCGCGTGACCAACGATCTGTACTTCGGGTTGTCGCTCGCGAGCGACGTCAACTACGTCCAGCTGCGCTACGCGCGCGACACCGCGCTCGCCGCGGGCCACGGCGCGGGCGGCGTCGATAGCAACTGCGGCGGTTCGCCGTGCGGCGTCGGCAACCCGCAGGCGACCGAGCAGTACGACATCAAGGCGTCGACGCCGGTGATCTCGACCGCGAACCTCGCGGCGAACATCGGCCTCATCTATCAGATCGCGAAGGATATCTGGGTCGGCGTCGGTTATCACTCGCCGCCCGGGCTCGCGGTCCAGACCGAGCTCAACGGCTCGGCGGCGGTCACGCGCTCGCCGCGCGACGGCGGCAACACGATCACCGGCGCGTCGACCGTCGAGGTTTCGCTCCCGGCGAGCGTCGATCTCGAGTTCCGCGCTCGCCTGCCCGGCCGGCTCGATCTTCACGTCGGCGCGCGTTGGGAAGATCTGTCGCGGTTTCGCGGCTACGACGTGCGCACGTACGGCGACGTGTTCCAAGCCAACAACGTGCCGGAGTGGACGGAGCGGCCACGCGGCATGCACGATCCGCTCGCGGTGTGGGTCGGGATCGAGCAAGCGGGAGACCGGTGGGCGCTCGGCGAGCGCTTGCGACTCGGCGCGCGGCTCGGCTTCGAGACCGCGTCGGTCGACGAGGCGCGCGAATCACCGACCACGATCGCGCCGACGTCGTTCACCGCCGACGTCGGGGCGCAGCTGCGGTTGTCGCAAAACCTGATCGTCGAGCTGACCTACGGCATCCAGTATTTCCCGACCGTCACCGTGACGAAGAGCGAATACGACCCGCGCGATCAGATCGCGTGTCTCGACAACGGCGTCGACTACAACACGTCGGTATGCGATTCGCAGCGCAACGGTTACTCGATCGAATCCGGCGATGGCAGCTATCAGCGGATCGAGCACGCGATTCGATTCGGGCTCCGCTATGACTGGTTCTGAGCCGCTGATCGTCGTCAACGGAGCGACCGGGCGGATCGGTCGGCGGGTGTGCGCCGAGCTCGCCGGCGGTCAGCTCGCGGTCGCCGGGCGCGACCCGGGCAAGCTCGGAACGCTCGGCGTGGCGGACGTGCGCGACGTCTACACCGAAGCCGATCTAGAGACCGCATTCGCGGGTGCGCGCGTCGTCGTGAACTGCGCGGTCGGTCAAGGCGATGCTGCACTCGCCGCCGCGCTCGCCGCCGGTGCCGATTACATCGACGTCACCGCCGAGCAGGCGAAGATCTTGGGCATGTACGAACGGTTCGAGTCCGCCGCTCGCCACTCCGGGCTGGTCGCGCTCCCCGGTGCCGGCGTCGCGTGCGCGCTCGGCGATTGGGCCGCGGCGTGGGCAGCGGCGCACGTGTGCGGCGAACAGCTCGATGCGACCGAGGTCGTACGGCGCGCGCCCGCGTCGCGACTCGCCGATGATCGCCCGCTCGACGAGATCGCGGTGACCTACCTATTCGACGACCTGGTGTTATCTCCCGCGAGCCAGCGCGAGATCTTCACGGGCTTACACGGCAAGGCGCTCGCGTGGCGCCGCGATCGTTGGGAGTCGGTCGCACCCGCGGCCGAGCGTCGCCGAGTCAACGGTGGTCCGCGGTTCGGCGGCGAGCGCGACGCGGCGTCGTTCCCGGGCGGCGAAGCGATCACGGTGCCTCGTCACGCCGCAGCACATCTCGTCCAGACCTACGCTTCGACGACGCGCAACGCCGCTGCCGGGACCGCGCTGCGCCTGCTCGCTCGCGCAATGCCGCTCGTGCCGAAGCGCGCCGCCGAGCTGCTCGCTCCGTTCACGCCCGCCGAATCCGACTACGAGCGCACGCAGTTCGCGATCGTCGCGCAGGCGCGTCGCGGCTTCGCGGCGGCGCAAGTCGTCGTGTCGGGGCACGACCTCTACCAGACGACGGCGGTGATCGCGGCGTGGATCGCAAAAGCGATCGCGACCCGCTCGGCCGGCCCGGTCGGCGTCTGCGCTCCGAGCGAGCTGTTCGTGCCCTCACTCGCACTGTACGAGCTGGCGCCCCTCGCCGGTCTTTCGGTCGAGCCGAGCTTCGGCAGCGCGCGCCGCTGATCGTGGTACCGTTGATCCGATGTCGTGGCAGCTCGAGGCCGAAGCATCTGCCGGCCGTGGCGTCACGGCGAAGCGCTATCGCATGAGCAACGGGCTCGGGTTGATCGCGGCAGTCGATCACCGCGCGCCGATCGTGGCGCTGCAGACTTGGTATCGGGTCGGCTCGCGCCACGAGCGCCCGGGCGCGACCGGGATGGCCCACTTGTTCGAGCACCTGATGTTCGGTCAGACCGAGTCGATGGCGCCGGGCGAGTTCGATCGCCTCGTCGAGCGCACCGGCGGCGAATCGAACGCCGCGACCTGGGTCGACTGGACGTACTACAAGTTGTCGCTGCCGGCGCGCGACCTCGCGCTCGGCGTCAAGCTCGAGGCCGAGCGGATGCAGCACCTCGTGCTCGAGCACACCCCGGTCGAGGCCGAGCGAGACGTCGTGACGAACGAGCGGCGCGAGCGCGTCGAGGACGACGTCGACGGCTGGCTCGACGAGCAGCTGATGGCGCACGCGTTCACCGAGCATCCGTACCGCTGGCCGACGATCGGTTGGATGGAGGACATCCGCGCGCTCGCCCTGCCCGACATCCGCGCGTTCTATCGCACGTGGTACGCGCCGAACAACGCGACGATCGTGTGCGTCGGCGACTTCGACGACGAGGAGCTGCGCCGCTTGATCGAGGAACGCTACGCCGGCATCGCGCCCGCACAGCTGCCCGAGCTCCCGCACGTGGTCGAGCCCGAGCAACAGCGCGAGCGGATCGTGCGCGCTGGCAAGCCGATCGCGACGGACCGCTTGCTCGTCGGCTACAAGGCACCCGGCCAGGACCATCCCGATTGGCCGGCGCTCGAGATCGTCGCGACGATGCTCGCCGGCTGTCCGTCGGCGCGATTGCATCGCCGGCTCGTGATCGAAAAAGAGATCGCGTCGTCGGTCGACGCCCAGCTGACGCCGTTTCGCGATCCGTCGCTGCTCCGGCTCGCGGTCACGACCGCGCGCGACCACGCGGCCGACGAGATCCTCGGCGTGATCGATCACGAGATCGCGGCGATGATCGAATCGCCGCCGACCAAGGCCGACGTCGAGAAGGCCAAAGCGCTCGCCGAAACCGACTTCTGGCAATCGCTCGCCGATGTCGACGGCAAGGCCGAAGCGCTGGGTCACTACGAGACCGCGCTCGGCGATTTTCGCCGGCTCGGCGTCGTGGCGGAACGGCTCGCGGCGGTCACCGCCGACGATGTCGCGCGCGTGATGCGGTCCTATCTGGTCGCGACCAAGCGCACGATCGTGATCGCCGAGCCCGAAACCGCCGAGTCGGACGCCGACGAAAGCGCGGACTAGCCGTGGCTCCGGTCGTGATCGTCGAGGCGTCGCCCGATACGCCGCTCGTGTGGTTCGACGTCGCGATCCGCGGCGGAGCGGCCGCCGATCCGATCGGCGCCGAAGGCCTGCATCGCCACACGTCACTGCTTGCGCGCCGAGGCGCTGGCCCGCGCGATCGCGCTCAACTCGACGACACCCTCGACTCGCTCGGCGCCGCACTCGACATGTCGATCTCGCGCGATGCGGTCACGCTGTCCGGCCTCGTGTTGTCGCGTCACCTCGATGCGGCGATCGGGCTATGCGCCGACATCCTCGCCGCGCCTGCCTTCAGCGAAGACGAGCACGCGCGCCTGCTGCGCGAAACGCCGCAGGTACTCGACGAGATTCGCGACGATGACAGCATCCTCGCGACCCGCTACTTCGATCGCCACGTCTGCCCGGGGCATCCCTACGCCCGCACGACGATCGGCACGAACAAGTCGCTCGAGCAGTTCACGCGCGAAGCCTCGATCGCGACGTGGCAGCGCGAGGTCGTGCCGGACAACCTCGTGATCGGCCTGGCCGGCGACATCGACGACGCCGCTGCGACGAAGATCGTCGATCGGCTCACCGCCGGATTGGCGCCAGGTCGACGGTTGCCACCACCCGAGATCATCCATCCGCCGAGCACCGGCCGCAAGGTCATCCTCGTCGACAAGGCCGAACGGACGCAGGCGCAGATCCGGATCGGCCATCTGTCGGCGCGCTATGGCCACGAGGACACCGCCGCGCTCGCGATCGCCGAAGCAGTGCTCGGCGGCATGTTCAGCTCGCGGTTGATGCAAGAGATCCGGGTCAAGCGCGGTTGGAGCTACGGCGCCGGCTGCGCCCTGCGGCGCTCGCGGTTGCCGCACTGGTTCGAGATCTGGATGGCGGCCGGGATCGATGTCGCCGGCCCGGCGATCGCGCTGACGCTCGATCTCTACGCCGACTACGCAGCGCACGGTCCGACCGACGACGAATTCGAGTTCGCGCGCAGCTATCTGATCGGCGCGATGCCATTTCACGTCGCGACCGCGCGGCAACGCATGCAGCTCGCGGTGCGCGATGCGGTGTTCGACCTGCCGGCCGGGTTCACGGCGCGGTTGCCCGAAGCGCTCGGAGCATTGACCGCGGCCGACGTCCGCTCCGCGTGCGCGCGCCAGCTCCACCCGAACGACGCCGTCACGATCGCGGTGACGACCGCGGAAGACGCAAAGACCGCGCTCGACTCCGCCGGCGCGGGCGCGCTGTCGGTATTCGGCCACGACTACTACTGAGCGACGCCACCGACCCGATGAGCGACGCCGACATCGCCTCGATCGCGGTGTTCAACGGAGTCGTGTGGCCGATTCACGAGGAGGTGATCTATCGCGTCGCGTTGTGCTCGCCGAGCGCTGCCCTCCTCGGGCGGAGGTGGGCGATCGTCGTCAACGGCCTGGTATTTGGGGCGCTGCACTTCGCGTATGGCAACCCCGATCCGTCCAACGCGATCGGCGGTTTCGTGCTGGCGTGGATCTTTCTGCGCTCGCGCTCGGTCACCGTTGCGATCGTCGGGCACTCGATCGGCAACTGCGCGATCCACTTCGCGCCGATCGTGTTCGCCGCATTCAGCTGACTGCTCGCTAGCGCCGCGCGATGGCTGCCGCGTAGTCGCTGACATAGAGCTTCGCGCCCGAAGTCGCGGCGAGCGTTAGCCGCGTCGCAGCCGGTTCGCGATACGCGTCGCCGCCGCCGCGATCGATCGGTTGTCGCACGCCAGCTCCGACGACGACGATCGTCCCGCCGACCGCGATGATCGCTTCGCGAAACCGCAAGGCTCGAGTCGCCACCTTCGTGACTCCGCACTTCGCCATTACCGCGAGCTGCGCCGCGTGGGTCGGAGACGTCGAGTCGAGCGCGTGCATGATCGCGCCGGTGAGCCCGGTCTGGCCGACTCGATCGCGCTCGAGCGCGACGACTGCGCCGCAGAGATGAACGATCGCGGCGCCGGTGCCGTCGTCGAGCAAGAACGGGACGTGCTCGCAATCGCTCGCGACCTTCGTCCACACCGAGGACCTGCCGGCCGGCACCTCTTCCTCGACCACGACCGAGTAGTACACGCACTCGCGTCCGCTGAGCGATGCGCGCACCGTATCGTCGAGCGCGCGCACCTCGCCGACGAATCGACCGCGCTCGGCATCTGCGATCGTGACGCGCTCCACGCTGCGAACCCCGACCGAGATCTCGCCGCGCCGGCGACGGTAGGCATGCCGACCGAGCGCCGCCGCGCCGAGCCCCAACGCGAGGTACAGAACCCCGAGCTCCATCGCTAGACCAACGGCGCGACGAGCCGCGCGAGGTCGTTGAGCATCGTCCGCGTCATCGGAGCGGTCGAGCACCGCGCCATCTGGCGCGCGAACCACTGCTCGATCCACGTCACCGATGCGGGAGCGCGAGTCACCATCGACATCTCGAAGTCGAGGAACAGGCTGCGCATGTCGAAGTTCGCGGAGCCGGCGACGATCCAATCGTCGGCGAGCACGACCTTCGCATGCAGCATCTGCGGCAGTTGGAACACCCGCACACCGACGTCTGAGAGCGACGCGAGGTAGCTGCGCCCGACGAGATCGGCGACGCGATGGTTCGAGCGCGCCGGCACGACGACGCGAACGTCGACCCCACGGCGAGCCGCGAGCTCCAAGCCGCGCTCGAGCGCGGGATCGGGCGTGAAGTACGGCGTCGCGATCCACATCCGATCGCGCGCGACGAACGCGAGCTGGAGCAACACCTCGTAGATCGGGTCGTCACCCGCATCCGGTCCCGACGGCACGAGCGCGATCGCGGCGTCACCGATCGCGGCGGGAATCGGCGGCGCCGGTAAGTCCTCGCCGGTCGCGAACTTCCAGTCGGCGCGAAACACCTCGTCGGCGCGCGCGACCGCCGGGCCGCGCAGCTGCCACGACAGATCCTCCCAGCGATCGGGCGCGGGCTCGGGGCCCATGTACTCGGTCGCGATGTTGCGGCCGCCGAGTAGCGCGACCTCACCATCGACGACGACGATCTTGCGATGGTTGCGCAGGTTCGTGCGACCGCGGCCCCGCCCCGGCAGGCGGAACAGCGGCTCGAACACCGCGAGCTTGCCGCCGTGCGCCGCGAGCCGGCGGCCGGCGCGCTTGCGGCTGCGATTGACGAGCATACCGTCGAGCAGCAACTCGACCTTCACGCCGGCGGCGGCGCGCGCCACCAGCCGATCGATGATCGCGTCGGCGACGCCGTCGTCTCCCAGCACGAACGTCGCGATCCGGATCGAACGTTGGGCGCCATCGAGCAGCGCGCACAGCTCGGCGAACGCCACCTCGCCGTTCGCGTGCCATGCGATCGCGTGACCGGTCTCCGGTATGCCCGCACCGGTCGCCGCGAGGACTCGTTCGACCGCGCCATCCGGGCGCACCTCAGCCTTGCCGCGTGGCAGCACCGGCTTGCGCCGAGCGCGGCGTAGCTTGCGGCCGCCGAAAAAGAAATACAGCGGGACGCCGAGCCACGGCACGAGCGTGATCGCGAGCAACCACGCCGCGGTGCTACCGGTCGGACGACGATCGCGGACGACGAGCGCCGCGAACACAAGCGCGAGCGCGACTCCGAGAACCGTCCCGAAATGACCGAACCACCAGTGCACGCCTCCGAGAACCTACCTCGGACGCGCGCTCTGATGGCTCGATGGCGACGCGAGTCGCTTACTTCTTCTTGATGTTGCCGGCCGGCGCAGAGTGCACCGGAGCAGCCTTCGGCGGCGCCGCCGCATGAACCGGCGCGTTGACGTGGCCACCAGCGTTCACGTTGCCGTGAACTTCACCGTGGACTTCGCCATGAACCTCGGGCGCGTGGACCTCGGGCGCGTGGACTTCGCCGCGCACTTCCGGGCCGTGAACCTCGCCGTGGACTTCGCCACGGACTTCCGGGCCGTGAACTTCGCCGTGGACGTTGCCGCGAACTTCCGGTCCGTGAACCTCGCCGCGCACTTCGCCGCGGGGCTCGATCCGACCACCGACGCCGATGCGGCCGTGGACGACACCTTCCGGGTGATAGTGGCCGTATCGGTTGGTGTCACCGATCGTGCGGAACCGCTCCGGGTACCGGTCGTTACGGACCCAGCCACCGGTGTGGTAGCGCGAGCTCAACCACACGCCGTTTTCCTGGCGCCAGTACAGGCCGTCCGAGAAGAACACCGGGTAGTCGTAGTCGTAGACGACCTGCACGCCAGGGCTCACCTCGACAAGGTCGGGCTCGACGTAGTCGGCCGGCGGAGCGGCGACTTCAACCGTGGCAACCGGCGCAGTGACGCCAACTTCGACGACAGGCGGCGGCGGAACGTAAACGTGGGCGTTGTAGCCGACGCGGGCAGCGCAGCCCGCCGTGAGCGCGAACAGGAACGCGGTAGAAACGAGTCTCATGAATCCTCCGGTTGGGCAGCCTAACAGCGTTTGTTACGGCGTGCAGGTGTAAACGCTATTAACGCCACCTTGGCCGTCCGGGACGGTGTCAGCGTTTGCCGGGTCGGAAATCCAAGTAGTTCCGTCGACGATAAACTTGTACAGGTACGACCCTTGAGCGAACCCGTAGCTCACAGTCCAGACGCTATCGGCGCCTAGGACCAGCGGCACTGCGCCGGCCCCGGGATCGGCTGGCCAGCTCAAGAAGTCACCGCTCAGCCAGACCGAGCTCGAGCTCGGATAGCCGGCGAGCCGGAATTGATTCGTACACGCCGAGGCCGGTCCATCATGGCCGGCGTCGCCAGTCGCGGGGCTGCCGTCGCGCGCGCCATCGACCGCGCTATCGACCGCCGGTTCTTTGCCGTAGCCGGGCGGCCGGCACGCAGCCAGCGCGAGAGCGAGGACCAGGGCGAAACGCATCGCGCTCGCGATTTTCAAGCGACGTGCCACCGCAACACAGCGGCCGGTGCAGCGGGGCGTGGGGACGGTGTTCACTTTGACAACTGTCGGGTTGTCAAAGTTGTCAAAGTGAACACCGTCCCCGCTAGGTCCCCGAACCTGCGAGCCAAACCGGGGCACGGATCGTGCGAAGGGCCGGGGTCGATGCGCCGAATCGCCCTCGCCTTCGCACTCGTCACGACTGCGGTCGTCGCACGCCCGGCGATCGCGATCACGCCGGTGCCGTCGTTCTCGTACCTCGTCACCGGCAACGGCTTCGGCTTCCAGGTGTTCGATATCAGCGCCGGCGCGATCAAGCAGTACCTCGAGCACCCGTATCGCTACCTGCGCACGAACCCGGCGAACCCCGATGGCGAAGGCATCGTCCGCCGCAACCTCGCGTTCGACACGTACTTCGGCGTCCAGGTCGGCAGCACGTCGCAATGGCTGGGCGGCGTCGCGCCGAGCGAGATCGGCTACGTCAACGAGTCGAACATGATCCGTTCGGCGGTGAACGTCGGACCGCTGACCACCGAGTCGTTCTTCTCGGCGCCGTTCGGCTACGCCGGCAACGCGCTCGTGATGATGCTGAAGGTGACGAACAACGCGGCGACGGCGCAGACCGTGACCGCGTACGCGATCCACAACTTCAAGATGGGAACGGCGACCGATCCGGACAACCCGGGCGCCGACGGCGAATCGATCGCGTGGGACGGCACGCACGCGACCGAGACCGGGCCCGGCGGCGGCACGATGGTCTACGTTCCGATCGGCGGCGCGGACGCGTCGAGCTGCAACGCGAACAGCTACAACACGGTCGCCGCCGGCGGTCAGCTCGCAACGCCGTCGACGTGCAGCGGCACCGACATCAAGAACGCGTTCCAGAAGAACCTCGGATCGATCGCGCCCGGTGCGAGCGCGTGGTTCGGCGTCGCGGTGCTCTACACCGACGGCAGCGCGGCGACGGTCGAGGCCGCGTGGTCGACGTTCCTCGCGGGCCAGACGCCGGATGCGCTCTACGCGTCGATCCTCGCGGAGCAAGAAGCGGCGCGCACGACGCCAGCGCCCGGGATGAACGCGCCGGAGACCGCGGTATGGCGACAGGCCGAGACCACGCTGCGGATGGGCCAGATCATGGAGCCGTACGCGCAATCGCCGCGCGCGAAGAACACGGGGATGATGCTCGCGAGCTTGCCTCCCGGCGCCTGGCACACCGGTTGGGTCCGCGACGGCACCTACGCGATCGACGCGCTCGCTCGCACCGGCCACGGCGCTCAGGCGAAGGCCGCGCTGAACTTCTTCCTCGATGCCGACGCCGATCAGTACGGCTCGTTTCTCAACAACGTCAACTACCGAGTCAGCGTCGTGCGCTACTTCGGCGACGGGTTGGAAGAAGCCGACTACTCCGGGCAACCGACGCGCAACATCGAGATCGACGGCTGGGGCCTCGTGCTGTGGGCGGCGCGCAACTACGTCGACTCGACCGCCGACCTCGGTTGGCTCGCCGAGATGACTCAGAAGGGCGACACCGTCTACGACGCGATCAAGAACGGCATCGCCGAGCCGCTCGCCGCGAACCTCGAAGCGAACGGCATGGCGATCGCGGACGCCTCGATCTGGGAGGTCCACTGGGGCAACCGCCAGCACTTCCTGTACACCACCGCCGCAGCCGCTCGCGGTTTCTGCGACATGGCGACGCTCGCCCGCCGCGCCGGTCGAACCGACGACATCGCGCGCTACAAGATGCTCGCGCAGAACGCGACGAACGCGCTCAAGGCGAACTTCATCGACTCGAAGAACGTGCTGGCCGGCTCGCTCGAGCGGCTCGCGTCGGGCTCGAATTACCACGATGGCTCGACCGTCGAGGCGATCACGTTCTCGCTGCTCGATCCGGCCGACCCGATCGCGACCGCGACGCTCGGCGCGCTGTCGTACTTGCAGACGCCGGCGGGCGGCTACAAGCGGCTCGAGGGCTCGAGCGATCAGTACGACACCGACGAATGGATCCTGATCGATCTGCGCGCGTCGGATGCGTTTCGCCGCGCCGGCAACGGCCCGCAAGGCGATGCGCTGCTCGATTGGGTCACCGGTCAAGCGTCGGTGAACTACAACCTGTTGCCGGAGCTCTACAACACGCAGTCGGCGAGCGGCGCGATCGGCGCTTACTCGGGGAGCATCCCGATGGTCGGCTACGGCGCCGGCGCGTTCATGCTGACGATGCTCGATCGCGTGCAACTCTACGAGCACACCGACTGCGGCGACGAAGATCTCAGCGACTATCCCGACGCCGGCGCGGTGATCCCGATGGGCGGCGACGCGGGCGGCGGCAACGGCGCGACCGGGCGCACCGGCTTGGCGTGCGCGTGCAACGGCGGTCCAGGCTCGGGCGGCACCGCGGTCGCGCTGGTCGTGGTCGCGCTGCTCGTGACGCGCCGGAGGCGGTCGTGATCGGCGAGCACGTCGAGCCAAGCGCGCACCCAGCGCGACGCAGCGGTGCGGCGGTCGAGCTACGTCGGATCAGCAAGACGTTTCCCGGCGTGCGCGCGCTGCACGACGTGTCGCTGGCGGTCGCGCCGGGTGAAGTACTCGGCTTGGTCGGCGAGAACGGCGCCGGCAAGTCGACGTTGATCAAGATCCTGGGCGGCGTGTATCCCACGGGCTCGTATCGCGGCGAGGTCGTGGTCGGCGGTCGCGTGCACGGGTTCCGCGGCACGGCTGACGCGCGCAAAGCCGGCATCGCGATCGTCCATCAAGAGCTGAGCCTGGTCCCCGAGATGTCGGTCGCCGACAACCTCGCACTCGGCCGCGAGCCGGCGTGGCTCGGCATTCTCGATCGCGAGCGCGTTCACGCCGACGCGCGCACGCTGCTGACCACTGTGATCGGCGAGGCCGACGCCGCCGCGATCGATCCTGATCAGCCAGTCGGCGAGCTCGGCATCGGCACGCAACAGATCTTGGAGATCGCGCGCGCGCTGGCGACCGCGGCGAAGGTGATCGTGCTCGACGAGCCGACCGCGGCGCTCACCGACGGCGAGATCGCGCGGCTATTCGCGCTGATTCGCGAGCGTCGCGCGGCGGGGGCTGCGTTCATCTACATCTCGCATCGGCTCGAAGAGATCGCGGAGCTGTGCGATCGCGTCGCGGTCTTGCGCGATGGCGAGCTCGTGGCCGTGAAGGCTCCGACCGATGACTTGGTTCCCGCGATGATCGGCGATCTCCTTTCCGGCGTAGGCGATCCGATCTCCGGATCCGGATCGCTTGCGCCTACGCCTACGCCTACGCCTACGCGAGAGAAGAGCGTCGTCCTCGACGTGAAGCACCTTACCGTCCAGCACCCGACGGTCACCGGTCGAGCGGTCGTCGATGACCTCAGCTTCACCGTCGCCGCGGGCGAAGTCGTCGCGCTCGCCGGCGCACTCGGCTCGGGCCGAACCGCGACGCTATCCGCACTGTTCGGCATCGCGCGTGCCGGTGCGTCGGGCGAAATCCATGTCGACGGCAAGCCGATCTCGATCCGCACGCCGATCGACGCGATCGCTGCCGGCCTCGCCTTCGTGCCCGAGGATCGCAAAGCACAAGGCCTCGTGCTCGGGCTCTCGGTCGGCGACAACCTCGCGCTGTCGGCGCTCGGCCGCCTATCGCGGTTCGGCATCGTCGATGGCGCGCGCGCTGAACACTCGGCGCTCTCTCGTCTACGCGACCTCAGCATTAAGGCGCCGAGTATCGGCGCCGAGGTCGCGACTTTATCCGGCGGCAACCAGCAGAAGATCGTGATCGGCAAGTGGCTCGAGCTTGCCCCGCGCGTGCTGTTGCTCGACGAGCCGACTCGCGGCGTCGATGTCGGCGCGAAGGTCGAGATCTATCGGCTGATCGAAGAGCTGGTCGCGCATGGACACGCGGTCGTGCTCGCATCGTCTGACCTGCCGGAGACCGTCCGGCTCGCCGATCGCGTGCTCGTGCTGCGCGAAGGCCGGCTCGTCGGCGAGCTCGCCGGTGAGTCGATCACGCAGCTCGCGATCATGCGGCTCGCTGTCGGCACCGAAAGGAGTGCCTCGTGAAGCTCGAGAAATCGGCGACTGCGCCGGGGCGCCGGCTCGACCTCAACGCGTGGGCGATGGCAGGCGTGCTCGCCGCGATGTGGCTCGTGCTCGCGCTGTTGCCCGCGACCAGCGGCGTGTTCTTGTCGCGGATCAACCTCGGCAACTTGCTCGCGCAGAGCTCGGTGCTGCTCGTGATCTCGGTCGGGATGACGATGGCGATCGTGATTCGCGGCATTGACTTGTCGGTCGGCGCGGGCGTCGCATTGATCGCCGTCGTTACCGCGCTCGCGCACCGCGACCTCGGCTTGCCCGTTCCGGTCGCGATCGGCGTCGCTCTCGCCTGCGGCGCCGCGATCGGCGCGTGGCACGGCCTGTGGGTCGGCTGGCTCGGCGTGCCGGCGTTCGTCGTGACGCTCGCGGGCTTCAAGGCGTATCGCGGCGGCGCGCTCGTCGTGTCGCACGCGTCGGCGGTCTCGGTCGGACGCGACTTCACGTGGCTCAACGCGCACGTTCCCGCTGGCGCGACGTGGGCGCTCGTCGGCGCGACGTTGTCGGTCGGGCTCGCGCTCGTCGTGCGCGAAGCGACGCGGCGCAAACAGCTCGGGTTGCCGGCGCTGACCACGAAGGTCGTCGCGATCCGCTCCGCGTGCCAGATCGTAGTCGCCGGCTGCGTGCTGGCGCTGTTCGGCGACACCGGGATCCCGGTCGTCGTGCTCGTCGCGGCCGCGGT
>CAZDGY010000018.1:0-10240 GCA_964504685.1 uncultured Kofleriaceae bacterium
CGGCCTGACCGATCGGCTACAAGACGAAGAGTTCTTGGAGGCGGTCATCAGCACCGCATTCCTCGTGGCCGCCGCCGATGGTAGCGCGAGCGATGTCGAGTACGACGCGCTGCTCGATCGCCTCGAGATCCTCGGCGGCATCGATCGCGATCGCATCGACCAGCTGCTGACGATCGCGTCGAACGACGTCGAAGCTAATGGCTTCGAGCCGCGGATCGCTCGGATCGCCCAGCTCGTCGTCAACGATGCGGCCGCCGAGGCCGCGCTCATGGTCGGGCTCGCGGTCGCACTCGCCGACGATGTTGTGACCGCCGAGGAACGCGAGACCGCGCAGAAGATCGCGACCGCGCTCGGTGTGAAGGTCGATCTCGACGCGATGCTCGCCGAGATTCGCGGCTAGTGTGACACGCCTGTAACCGAGGCGCGATCGCGACATCGCCGTCCGACGGCGAAGTGAATCCCACAGAATTCGCGCGGTGGGGCCGCGGACCCCGCGCACTTAGCGCGGTACGCAGGCTGCACTACACCGGCGCATGCGCTATTTCGCCGCCGTCCTCCTCGTGCTCGCAACTGTCCGCTCGCTTCGTGCCGAGTCGAACCCGACCGACGACCGCTTCGCCGTTGCAGTTAGCTCGCCCGTGAGCTGGGTCAGCTCGTCGCTCGCCGGTTCGTTGTACTACGCGCCGACGCAACACCAGGTGCTGCGCCTCAACGTCGCGTCGTACGCGAATCAAGACCCGCTGCTATTTCAAGTGGCCGCGATCGCCGCCGGCGCTGACGAGTCGACGCTCACCGGGCGCACGACCGACGTGGGCGTCGGCTGGATGTACTTTCCGCGCCGCGCGTGGAGCGGCATGTTCGTCGAGGCAGGGGCGCTGGTCCGGGTGCGCCGGCTCACCGACAACGACTCCAACGGGTATCCCGAGCTGCAAATCACCGACACCCAGGTGATCGCGGCACGCGCGCTCGCGGGTTGGAGCTGGCGCGTGTTCGGTCATGGCTTCATCGCCGTCGCCGCGGGCGGATCCGGTGGCTACGAGTGGGGCAAGGCGATCTCGCAGGCCGACGGCAATTCGCCGCTGGTCACGACGAGGGTCGCGAAGCTCGATCCCGAATTCGAGTGCTTCATGCGGCTCGGTGCGACCTTCGATCGCTAGCTATTGATTCATCGGCGGCGGCGCGGTGAGCGCGCGCATGCGCAGTCTCTGTCTCCCGCGCTTGCGAGTGGCCGCTTTCTTCACCGTTCGGCGACGCGGCGGCGTGATCGGTTCGAAGCCGTAGAGCATCGTCATCCGCTGGCGCTGGGTCGTCTCGTCGACGACCGCCTCCGGAATCGGCTCCATCTCGAGCGTCGCGTCCGCTTTGCGGACGAGCACGAGGCGCGCGAGGATGGCGCCGCTCGCCGGTGCGATCGATCGATAGCCGAGACGTACGCCGCTGTTCGCGACTTCGACGACCTCGAACAAGCCTTCGATCATCGGCGCGCCGTCGGCCAGTCGGATCGAAACGCCGACCATCGAACCGATCGACAGACCCTTCGCCGACGGGATAAAGCACGATTGCTCGTCGCACAGCTGAGAGAACAACGCGACGAACTCGTCGATCGTCGTGGCCTTCGTCGTGATCGCCATCGCAGAGATGCGTCCCATATTTGCCATCGTATGAATTCGGATGCCGCTCGGCCACGGAGGTCTGTTGCCGTCCGTGTGCGCCGCATACATACGCGTCAGCTGGCT
Source organism: uncultured Kofleriaceae bacterium (assembly GCA_964504685.1). GTDB lineage: Bacteria > Myxococcota_A > Polyangia > Haliangiales > Haliangiaceae > JABFXX01. The sequence continues at coordinate 1,737 of CAZDGY010000018.1, forward strand.
CACATGCTCGTTGCGGATAGATCGGCACGACCGCGTGTGAGTCGAGCTAGTTGCGCGCCCGCTGCGATCGCCTAGCGGTGAGCTAACGGTCGACGGAGACCGATCTCACGTTACTTCGCGAGCGCCTTCGCCGCGGCGACGACTTCGTCGACATGGCCTTTGACGCTGACCTTTGGCCAATGTTGGGCCACCTTGCCGGCCTTATCGATCAGCACGGTCGAGCGCACGATGCCCTTCGTCTTCTTGCCGTACATCAGCTTGTCGCCCCACGCGCCGTACGCTTCGAGCGTCGTGCCGTCCGGATCGCTGAGCAGCGGAAAGCTGAGCTTGTAGCGATCGCGAAACTTGCAATGCGAGGAGATCGAATCCTTGCTGATGCCGACGACCGTGACGCCGAGCTTCTTGAGCTGCGGTACAGCGTCGCGAAAGTCCTGTGCCTCGACGGTGCAGCCCGGGGTGTTGTCGCGCGGGTAGAAGTACACGACGACCGGCTTACCGACGAGATCCGCGAGCTTGAGCGTGCCGCCGTCGGACGATTCGAGCGCAAACGCTGGGGCTTTCTTACCGACCTCGAGCATGAAGCGAAGCTACCAACTCGGCGGTGCGGCTGCTACGCTTCGGAGATGCGCATCGCGTGGGTTGTCGTTGCCGCCTCGTTATTCGGTGGCTGCGGCGCCGGGCGAGGAGGAGCCGCAGCGTGGCCCAAGTCGAGCGCACGCACCGAGACCGCGGACGATGGTGGCGAGAGCATTGCTCCGCATCAAACGCACGCCGCGGCGGCCGCGATCGAAGCCGAAGACACGGTCAAGCCGGCGCTGGCCACCCCTGCGTCAGAGCCGATCATCGCGCCGCCGGTGGCTCCACCGATTGCCCCGGCCGTCGCGCCGCCTACCGCAGCTAGCGACGACCCGATGATGACCGAAGATATCGTGATCGAAGTGGACGACTGACTACTGCGTGATGCAGGTGCCGTCGTCGTTGCCCGTGCCGCCGAGGTAGATCCCGAACGCGGGTGCGGTTGCCGGGAAGAAGTAACCGGTCGCCATGCACATCTCGTTGGTCTGCGCGCTCTGACCCGCGACGACCGTGTTGTTCGCGTTGTCGCCGGTGTTGTTGTACGTGCAGTTCCACGTCAGCTTCGTGTTCGTGAACGTGTAGAACGGCGTCGCATCCCACGCCTTGGCCGGCGGGTGCTGCCAGTCGTCGCTGTGGACGAGATCGGTCGAGCCGTCCATCACATCCGTCGTCATGTCCTGCTTGTGCGAGTGGCTCGACAGCAACCAGAACTTCTTGCCGGCGGGGACCGGGCACGACGCGGTCCACGACGAGCCAACGGCGTGCGGCGGGATCGACATCGAGTTGTTGTACGTGATGTACGCCTCGGTCTCCGTGTACGCGGTTCCAGCAGGCAACGCGTACGCCGATAGCTCGACGTGAACGGTGATCGGAGAGTCAGTCTCGTTCAAGTAGTGCATCTGGAAGTAGCCCGCGGTGTTCGCTGGGATGTTCTGGGCGAGTGGCGTGCCGGTGCCATCGTCGGCCGGTAGATCTTCTTCTTGATCCGGCATCTGGGTCGCGTACGTCCACACCGGGATGTTCGCTCCGCTACCGCCGAGGCCGCAGTTCTCGTCGATCGTTCCGTCCGCGGGCTGCGAGCCGCCCGGGTTGAGGAACATGATCATGTGGTGGCTGCCCGGGGTCATGTGCGAGACCCACTTGTTGACCGCCACCGTCTCGCTGTTGCCGGTGTGGAAGTAGAAGCACTTCGTCACCTCGTTGTTCGGCGAGACGTCGACCGTCAGATCGGTGCTCGTGATCTGGAACGCGGGCGTCCCCAAGTCCGACGGCGCGTCGGCACCGCCACCGCCGCCACCACCACCACCACCGCCACCGCCGCCCGGACTCTTGCCGCACGCGGCGACGACTACGAAAGCGAGACCGATAGAGATACGCATGGAAGCCCCCTTAATGGCCCCGAGGGTATCAACTCGCTTATCGCTGTCCAGCGCTTTATTGAACAGGAGTTCCAGCGAGCACTGACACGAGGTGAGGCGCGGTCGCCCCATGCGCCGTATGCTGCACCGCGATGTACGACGTCGATCTGTTCGTGGTCGGGGGCGGCTCCGGAGGTGTTCGCGCGGCGCGGGTCGCCGCCGGGTACGGGGCGAAAGTGGCTATCGCCGAGGCGTATCGCTGGGGTGGCACCTGCGTGATTCGCGGTTGCGTGCCGAAGAAGTTGCTGGTCTACGCGAGCGAGGTCAGCCGCACCCTCGATGACGCGCGCGGTCAAGGTTGGACCATTGCCCCGGCGACGTTCGACTGGCCGACGCTGATCGCCGCGAAGGATCGCGAGATCGCGCGGCTATCAAACGCGTACCAAGATCGGCTGCGCAAAGCGGGAGTGCGGTTGCTGGACGGCCGCGCGACGATCGTCGATCTCCACACGATCGAGGTCAACAGCGAGCGGATCACCGCAGCGAACATCGTGATCGCGACCGGCGGCATCCCACGGATCCCCGGGATCGGCGAGTGGATCACCTCGAACGAGGCGTTTCACTTGCCGCAGCTGCCGAAGAAGATCGCGATCGCGGGCGGCGGCTACATCGGCGTCGAGTTCGCGCACATCTTTGCGGGCTTCGGCGTCGAGGTGACGCTGGTCCATCGCGATCGCCGGCTGTTGCGCGGCTTCGATCCGGATCTCGAGGCCGAGGTCGCGCTCGGCCTCACCGCGCGCGGCGTGCGTGTCGTGCTCGAAGCCGAGGTCACCGGCTCCGAGCGGACCGCAACAGGCGGTCACAAGATGACGCTGACGCCGCGCGATCCTCAGAAGCCGGTGCCGTCGCCGATCGAGTGCGACCTCGCGATGGCGGCGACCGGGCGCGCGCCGAACATCGAAGGCCTCGGCATGGCCGAGCTCGGCGTCAACCTCGACTGCCACGGCGGGATCGTCGTCGACGAATACTCGCGCACGAACATCGCGCACCTATTCGCGATCGGCGACGTCAACGGCCGACTTGCCCTGACCCCGACTGCGATTCGCGAAGGCCACGCGGTCGCCGACACGCTGTTCGGCGGCAAACCGACCGCGATCGACCACCGGCTGATTCCGACCGCGGTATTCGGCCAGCCTCCGGCCGCGGCGGTCGGCTTGACCGAGTCGGCTGCGAACGCCGCAGGTCACGACGTCAAAGTGTTCCGCGCGCGGTTCCGGCCGATGAAGTACGCGCTGTCTGGTCGCGACGAGCATGTGATGATGAAGCTGGTCGTCGATCGCGCGACCGATCGCGTGCTCGGCATGCACATGGTCGGAGTCGATGCCGCCGAGATCGTCCAAGCCGCGGCGATCGCGATCACGATGGGCGCGACGAAGGCCGACTTCGATCGCACCGTCGCGTTGCACCCTACGACCGCTGAAGAGCTCGTGCTGCTGAAGTAACTCAGCCCAGGCGGACGGTGCCGACGGCCGAGGTGAGAAACTGCAGCAGTCGTTCCGCGACCGAGCGCTGCAGCGAATAGTTCTCGGCGGGCTCGAGGGTCATGCCGCCGCCGAACCGTAGTGGTACGAGCACCTCGGGCTCGAAGACGTTCGCACGCTCGAGCGCGGCGTGAAAGACGCCCCAGTTCCACGCGTTGATCTTGAGCGAGACGCCGGTCGAGTCGGTCAGGGTGATGGACATCGCAGGCTATGACAGGCGATCGCGGTAGTCGCGATAGCCGAACCGGCGATGCACCGTGATCTGTTTCGTCGCCGGATCGTGGGTCGCGATCGAAGGCAGCCGGACGCCGTTGAATGTCGTGGTCTTGACCATCGTGTAGTGCGCCATGTCGAGGAACACGAGCTTGTCGCCGATCGCGAGCGGGCGATCGAAGCTGTAGTCGCCGATCACGTCGCCCGCGAGGCACGTCATGCCGCCGAGCCGATAGGTGTGCGCCTTGTCGCGCGGTTCGCCGGCGCCGACGATGACCGGGCGATACGGCATCTCGAGCACGTCGGGCATGTGCGCTGTCGCCGAGGTGTCGAGGATCGCGATGTCCATGCCGTTGTGGAATGTATCCATCACGCTCGCGACGAGCACGCCGGTGCCGAGCGCGATCGCTTCGCCGGGCTCGAGGTAGACCGGCACGCGCCAGCGGTCGCGGAACCCCTTGACGACGCGCACGAGTCGATCGACGTCGTAGTCGGGCCGCGTGATGTGATGGCCGCCGCCGAAGTTGATCCACTTCATGCTCGGGATGAAATCGCCGAACTTCTGCTCGAACGCAGCGACCGCGCGCTCGAGCGCATCGCTGTTGTTCTGACACAGGCTGTGGAAGTGCAGACCGTCGAGGCCGTCGAGATCCTCGGGCCGCAAGTTCGCGCGCGTCGTGCCGAGTCGCGAGCACGCACCGGCTGGATCGTAGAGCGCGGTCTCGGCCTCTTGATGCTCGTGGTTGACGCGCAAACCCGCGGAGATGCCGGCGCGCTCGAGCACCGCGCGATGACGCCGCCACTGCGCGGGCGAGTTGAGCACGACGTGATCGGCGAGCGTGACGAGCTCGCTCATCTCGCCGTCGGAGTACGCCGGAGCGTACGCGTGGACCTGTCCGCCGAGCTCCTCGCGCGCGAGCCGGGCCTCGGCGACCGAGCTCGACGTCGCGCCCGCGAGGTACTTGCGGACGAGCGGGAACGTCGACCACTGCGCGAAGCCTTTGAGCGCGAGCAAGATCGTGCAACCGGCGCGCTGCTGGACGTCGGCGAGCAGCTTCAAGTTTGCCTCGAGCGCGCCTAGATCGGTGACAAAGCACGGCGTCTCGAGCTCGCTGATATCGATCGCGCGCGCGGTGGCTTCGCCTAGGCTGGCGCCCTTCGACACTTAGCGCTCTTCGACGTGCCAGGGCAGGCCGCGCTTGGCGACGTCCGCGAGGAACGGATCGGGATCCATCTGCTCCATGTTCCACACGCCCGCGCCCTTCCACGCGCCGGTCACCATCATCACCGCGCCGGTGACCGCAGGGACGCCGGTCGTGTAGGAGATCGCCTGCGCGCGGACTTCCTTGTACGTCTCGGCGTGGTCGCAGATGTTGTAGATGAAGTAGCGCTTCGCGACGCCGTTCTTCGTGCCTTCGCACAGGCAGCCGATCGACGTCTTGCCGGTGTAGCCGGGCGCGAGCGACGCCGGATCGGGCAGCAGCGCGCGCAGCAGCTTGATCGGTACGATCTTGTGACCATCGAAGTCGATCTCGTCGATTCGCGTCATGCCGACGTTCTGCAGCACTTCGAGGTGCTTCAAGTACGACTCGCCGAAGGTCATCCAGAACCGGATGCGCTTGAGCCCCTTCAAGTTCTTGACGAGCGATTCGAGCTCCTCGTGATAGAGCAAAAAGCTCTTCTTCTCGCCGACGCCGGGGTAGTCGAAGATCCGCGACACGCTCAGCGGATCGGTGTCGCGCCACTCGCCGTGCTCCCAGTAGCGACCGCGCGCCGTGATCTCGCGAATGTTGATCTCGGGGTTGAAGTTCGTCGCGAACGCTTTGCCGTGCGAGCCCGCGTTGCAGTCGACGATGTCGACGTTGTGGATCTCGTCGAGCAGGTGCTTGCCGACGTACGCGCAGAACACGTTCGTCATCCCGGGATCGAAGCCCGAGCCGAGCAGCGCCATCCGGCCCGCGCTCTTGAACTTGTCCTGGTATGCCCACTGCCACTTGTATTCGAACTTCGCGATCTCGGGCGGCTCGTAGTTCGCGGTGTCGAGGTAGTCGACGCCGGCCTCGAGACACGCGTCCATGATGTGGAGGTCTTGATACGGCAGCGCGACGTTGATGACGACCGCGGGCTTCTCCGCGCGCAGCAGCTTCGTCAGCTGCGGCACGTCGTCGGCATCGACCTGCGTCGTGCGGATCTTCTTGCCGTGCAGCTGCTGGATCTCGGCGGCGATCTTGTCGCAACGCGCGAGCGTTCGGCTCGCGAGTAGGACATCGCTGAATCGCGGCTCGAGCGCGCACTTGTGAGCGACCACTCCGCCGACGCCACCCGCGCCGATGATGAGGACCTTCGACATGGCCGATTACGTAGCACGGCAACGGGTGGGCGTAGGCACACACCCGGCACGTTCACGCCGACCGGCCCCCGTTTACGGGGCTACGCGACGGCTTGATCGTCGTCGCGCTCGACCGGCGCCAGGTCGCGACGAATCGCCTTGGCGAGTCGCTTGGCGAACTTGCGCGGACGGGCCTCGAACGCGTCGCGGCTGGTCTTGCGCGCGGCCTTCATGAGGTCGCCGAGCTGGGCGTCGATCGCCATCAGCAAGTTGTCGAGCGCGTCGGGCGCGATGCCCTGGCTGTACGTGCGGACGAAGTCGCGGACCATGATGAGGTCGACCGCGGGGCTCTGGACGTCGGTGACCGCTTCGATCTCGAGGTGGAGCTGGGCGACCTGCGGGCCGGCGAAGCCCGCGAGCACTTCGAGCTGATACGCGAGCTCTTTGCTGCGGCGGCGCCACGAGTGGAACGACCGCTTGCCGCCCTTCGCGGCTTTGCGGGCGCGGCGGGCGTCGTCGTAGACGCCGCGGATGCCCTTCGTGATGCTGTTGGTCGACAGGCCAGTCGGCAGCGCGGCTTCGAGTGCTTCGACCTGCGCTGCGGCGCGCGCGGCACCTTCGGCGAGCAGTTGCTTGATCTCGGCAAGCGGCGGCACCGCTTCGCCGGCGAGCTTGACCACCGCGTTCGCAGTCGTGCGATCTTCTTCGCCGAGCGGCAGCTGCGCGAGCGTGTCCGGCGCGACCGCGTGATCGCGTGCCGGCGACAGCGCGCGACGAGCTTCTTGGAGTGCGCGACGGACCGCGCGACGCTCGCTCTTCGGCAACGCATCGGCGACGAGCGCGAGTACGGCACGGGCTCGGCGCAACGCCTTGCGATAATCGTGGACGGCAGTGGCCGCACCGCGTTCAGCCGCCGCGGCGGCATCGCGCGCTGTCTCGGCGGTCGCGAGGAATTCGGCGACCAGCGCTTTGCGTAGCTCGATGTCGTGATCGAGCACCGAAGCTTTGCCACCGAGGGGACCTAGCTTGTCTGCTTCGGCGTAGGACATCGGATCCAACTTTGCTTTCTCGGGGGTGTCGATCGTCGTCGTCGTGGCCATAGCGCGTCTGTATACAATGAGGCGTCCGGATTACCGCACCGACATCACAGATTCGTGCGGATCTGCCGAAGTTGTCACAGAGCGCGTTTTGTCCGGATTAAGGTAGCGCGGTGCCGCACTCGATCTTGTTCGAACCTATCGAGAGTCCCTATCTCGTTCCGTACGACGACTCGTTCAAGCTCAGCAAGGCCACGACCGCTCCCCCGGCGGACTCGGCGTCGAAGAAAGACAACGTCGTGGCGCTTGCCGACTCGGTCGCGCGGCTCGAGAAGCTGCAAAAGCGGCTGCACGCCGATGATCGCTACGCGGTGTTGCTCGTGTTCCAGGGCGTCGACGCCGCCGGCAAAGACGGCACGATTCGCGCGGTGCTCAGCGGCGTGAATCCGCAAGGCTGCCAGGTCTATTCGTTCAAGCAGCCGTCGAAAGAGGATCTCGATCACGACTTCCTGTGGCGAGTGCAGCGCGCGCTCCCCGAGCGCGGTCGGATCGGGGTGTTCAACCGCAGTCACTACGAAGAAGTGCTCGTCGTGCGCGTTCATCCCGAGCTGCTCCAGCACCAGCAGCTGCCGTACGTTCCAAAGCCGCTCGACGAACTTTGGGACCAGCGCTTCGAATCGATCAACGCGGCGGAGAAGCACTGGGCGCGCAACGGTACGGTCGTTTTGAAGTTCTTCTTGAACGTGTCGAAGCACGAGCAGCAGAGGCGGTTCCTGGATCGTGTCCGGGATCCGGACGACAACTGGAAGTTCACTGCGAGCGATTGGAGCGAAGCCGCGAAACGCGACGACTATCTCGAGGCGTATCAAGGGGCGTTGCGAGCGACCAGCAAGCCGTGGGCGCCGTGGTACTGCATCCCGGCCGATTCGAAGAGCTACATTCGGCGCGTGATCTCGGAGATCATCGTCGGCACGCTGAAGCAGTTGCCGCTCGCGTACCCGACGCCATCGGACGCGGACAAGGCGATGATCGAGAAGGTCAGGCACGCGCTCGAAACCGAAGTGCACAAACCGTGAACCGACCCGCCGGCGTGCCGCTCTAACCGACCCGCTTCAGCCGACACCACCGACACGACCACGACGGGTCGACGTCATCGGGTGTTTCGTAACTCGACTGCGTGACGGCGTAGCGACCGGGTTTGATCGTCACGACCGTGCCGATGCCGCGGATCCCGGGCGTATGAAGCTTCGCCGGGCCGTCCCCGCCGAGGGCGAGCAACGCTTCGGGGCTCTTGATGCCGTCGAGATCGAATGGCGCGACAGGCGACCACACGACGATCACTTTGCCACTCGCGATCGTGAATTCGCCGCCGCGCTCCTCGTCGTCGCGCTGCGGGTCTTCGTCGACCCACGAGCGCATGACGACCAGCTCGCTCGCATCGCTCGAGATG